>JAICLG010000040.1 GCA_025927515.1 Hyphomicrobium sp. | reverse complement strand
TAAACCCGCATCGGCATCAGCACGTAGAGCGCGCTCAAATCGCCGCCGTCGCGAACCATCGTCGGCGAACCGGGATCGGCGAGAAGAAACCGCGCATCCTCGCTCTCGAGCTGATCGGCAATGTCGAGCAGATACCGCGCGTTGAACCCGATCTCGAGCGGCCCAGCGCTGTAGCCGACCGGAATCTCTTCCGTGGCGCTGCCGCCTTCCGGATTGTTCACCGTCAGGATCAGCTTGTCCTTGGCAACGTTGAGCTTCACCGCACGTCCGCGCTCGCTCGCAATCGTCGACACGCGATCGACGGCGCTCTTGAACGAGCCGTTCGGCACCTTCATTTCCTTGTCGTTGTTATGCGGAATGACGCGCCCGTAATCCGGGAACGTGCCGTCGATCAGCTTCGACGTCAGCACCACGGCGCCGATCTCGAAGCGCACCTTCGTCTGCGAGACGCCGACCTTCACCTTCGCGCTCGAATCTTCAAGAAGTCGCGCGAGTTCGTGCACCGTCTTTCTGGGAACGATGACGCCCGGCATGCCTTCTGCGCCTTTCGGCAACGGCAATTCGACCTGCGCGAGGCGATGCCCATCCGTCGCGACGGCGCGCAGCGTCTTGGTGCCAGCCGACTCTGCCGGATGCAGGAAGATGCCATTCAAGTAGTAACGCGTCTCTTCCGTCGAGATCGCGAACCGCGTCTTGTCGATCAGGCGCTTCAGATCGCCCGCTTCGATCGTGAACTCGTGACCGATCTCGCCGACGGCCAGGTCCGGGAAATCCTCAGCCGAAAGCGTTTGCAAGCTGAAGCGCGAATGTCCCGACGTGATTGTCAGGCGTTCTTTGTCGCCATCGCGCTTCATCTCGATCTCGGCGCCGTCCGGCAGCTTGCGCACGATGTCGTGCAGCACGTGTGCCGGAACCGTCAGCGTTCCGGGCGTCGAAACTTTTGCGCCGACGCTCTCGCTCACCTCGCGTTCGAGGTCGGTCGCCTTGAACATCAGTGTATCGCCCGACGCCTTCAGCATGATGTTTGAAAGGATCGGAATCGTTGTTCGCCGTTCGACGACGCTCGTAACGTGGCTCAGCGCCTTCAAGAGTTCCCCACGTTCAATCTCGAGACGCATGTCTGTCCTCAGTCCTGATTTCGGAGAGCGCGTGGAATGGCGGCATTGGCACGCCGCCGGTGGCAATCACGCCCAAAGGGTGGCCCGCGGGCGCCCAGAAGCGGCTTCGCAGCGGAATCGCTCACGGGAGGGGATCAGAACCGAACGCCGCCCACATTTCAAGCAGAGATGTAGCGGCCAGACGGCATTTCCGCCTTTCATATCAGAACCGCGGCCTGAAACAGCAAGGCCGGCGTCCCGAGGGCTTGGGATGGCCGGCCTTACGCCGTTGAGGCCGCGGCTTGGGGACGCCGCGGTCAATGTCCGGTCAGTCCCGCAATCAATGATTGAGGAGCCGCTTCAATTCCTCAAGCTCGTCGCCGAGATGCGGATTTTTGGTGATCTCACCCTCGATCTTACGGATGGCGTGCAGCACCGTCGTATGATCGCGGCCGCCAAAGCGCCGGCCGATTTCCGGCAGCGACCGGGCCGTCAGGTGCTTTGCGAGGTACATGCCGATCTGGCGCGGCCAGACGACCGACCGATGACGGCGCTGTGACAGCAGATCGCCCTTCGAGACGCCGTAATGGCGCGAGATGATCCGCAGGATGTCCTCGATCTTGATACGCCGCGGTTCGAGGTTCTGCACGAGATCGCGGATCACCGTCTCGGCGATATCGAAGGTGATCGGCGTGCGCATGTATTGCCACGTCGCATAGAGGCGCGTGATCGCCCCTTCAAGCTCGCGACCGTTCTCCGTCAGGCGCTGCGCCAGCAAATCGACGACGTCGCGTGATAGCGTGAACGACGGGTCAGCGGCGCGCTTCTCGGCCAGCCGCTTCTCAAGCACCTTGAGACGCAGCTCATGATCAAGCGGCGTCAGCTCCGTGACGAGTCCGCGCTGCAGGCGCGAGCGCATGCGTTCGTTGAGCCGTTCGATCTGGTTCGGGGCGCGCGCCGACGCAACGACCACCTGCTTGCCGCCGTCGAGCAGCGCATTGATGATGTGATCGAATTCTTGCTCGGTCCGCTCGCCCTGCAGGAATTCGAGATCGTCGATGAGCAACATATGGATGTTGCGGAAGCGCTCCTTGAACGCCAGCGGATCGGACGAGCGCAACGCCTCGACGAACTGATAACGAAAACGCTCAGCGGTCAGGTACAGCACTTGCGCCGTCGGCGCCCGACGCTTCACTTCCCACGCGATGGCCTGCAGAAGATGGCTTTTTCCAAGCCCGACTGCCGAGTGGATATAAAGCGGATTGTAGCCTGGAATGTCGGCCAGCACAGTTTCGGCAACTTGCGTCGCGCCGGCATGCGCCATGCGGTTCGAGGCCCCTACGACGAAGCTGTCGAAGGTATAGCGCGGATCGAGCGGAGAACCTTCAAGCCCTCCCGCCGACGTGCGCTGCGCGGGCGGGATCGGCGCGCGCAACATCGAAACGCGCTGTGGGCTATCTGTTTGCGGCGCAGTCGGAGACGCGGTCTTCGTGGCGCTCAGAGCCTCGGCAGGCTTCGGCTCGGCCGGCCGCTGCATGCTTGCGCCCGGCTGCCGCCAGACGACCTCGACACGTTCGGCCGTCGCGAACTCGACGCGCGCACAGTGCAGCAAACGTTCGGCATAGTGCTCCTGGATCCAGTTCCGCACGAACTTGACCGGCACCGAAACTTTGACGATGCGACCGTCGAAGCTCTCGAACTCGAGACTCTTGAACCAGCTTGAATAAATCTCATCGCCAAGCTGTGCCCGAAGCATGGCCCGAACTTTCTGACCGCGGCCCTCAACCGCGTCAGTCGCCGTCTCGGTAACGGCCAACCCCTGTGCGCCGCTGCTACCCTGCGCCTCTGCCGTCTTTGCTGCCTGCATCGTGATTACTCCCGCTAAATACGCGAGACGCCGGCCTGAGGCGTCCCCCCAATTTTTTGTGCCGCATGCCCAAGAACCCTCCGAGCAATGCGCCACGATCCGTGCACGTCCGGGTGCTAACCCTGCACCCAGGCCAGGCGGGCAAATTTCCAGCCCGCGATCTGGCTCCTGTGGCGGTCGGCATCAATTGGCCCCTCGAAGCCTTCCGCCACATTCAGGCAACGCCGGTATCCCGCCGCGGCCATCGCTTCTGCAGCCATCCGGCTGCGGCCGCCGGAGCGGCAAATGAAAAAAATCTGATCGGTCGTCTTGACACCACGAGCTTCGAGTGCCGCGCCCAGGCGATCCGGAAAGTCCGAAGCGATCCTGCTGTCGGGGAACGTCTGCCACTCCATGAGCAACACCTCCCGACCGAGTCCGCTGAGATCCGGGATGCCGACGAACGACCATTCGGCGCGCGTACGGACGTCCACCAGAACTGCTTTTGGATCGGCTTTAAGACGCTCCCACGTTTCGAGGACGGGAACGTCCTCGACCGGCGAAGCCGCAATGTTTTCCACCAGCCCCCTCTCACGCATTACTAGAATTGGTAAAGACCTGCGCAAGACTTCCCCGAGTATAGTTCGGGGAAGTCTTTGCCTTCGGGCTCTGCATCAACAGAGCTCGTGGTTAATGCAGAGATCTTGACCTATTTTGACGATGCACCCGAAGGCTAAAGCTTGGCCAAAGCTTCTGATGCGACGCTCGTCAACTCAACGCTGTGAACGATTGCGTTACCCCGCTGCCATCCACTGCCTATTAACTAGCTGGTAACCATTATCTCGACAAGCCTTTCCACAGCACCAATCACGCCCTGAGTGGCCCATCAAGTTATCCACAACTGCCCGGGAGAACCGAGGTAACTTCGGAGTTCCTGTGCAAAAAGACGCTGACTCATCTAGGAATTTCCGCACCGCCGAAATGCTCCGCCCGCACCGCGTTGCACTGTCATGGTACCGTCATTTTATTCTTGAAGGGGGCGCCGATCTGTGGTTCGCGGCCCTCTGGAAAACGCCGCTCACTTTCCGCCGGAGGCGGGATTTCAGCGCGTTAGTGACACTAAAAAAACAACGGGCCCGATAAGGGCCCGCTCTTTACCGTAGCGAATATGCAACAGGGAGAAAAATTGCCCTGAGCTGCGTCCGAGCACTTCAGGCCGACATGGCCTTGACACGGTGCGCCAATCTCGAAACCTTCCGGCTCGCTGTTCGCTTGTGCATGATTCCCTTCTGAGCGTTGCGCGCCAGAATGGGTTCGGCAGCCGCGAGAGCTTCCAAGGCCTTCGCCTGATCGCCCGACTTGATCGCTTCTTCAACGGAACGGATCTCGCCCTTGACGCGGGTGCGGCGTGCCTTGTTGGTCTCGGTACGGCGGATCATTTGGCGCGTGGCTTTCTTTGCCGACGACGTATTAGCCATGAAAAGGTCCTTACTGCTTGTTCAAAAGCGCCTTCCGCCGTGCGAAGGGCGAAGCGGGGCTATAGGCTGAAGAAAAACTGAATCGGCCCGGATAGACACCCAGGCACGGTTTGCCGGGGATATAGCTGTATGCCAATCGGCGGTCAATGAAACCCCGCGGTTTGGGAGCGTATTTCTTGCGTGGGCGGCGGTTCGGCGCAGGTATAGGAGCATCCTGGCGCTATACAAATGCCGGTTGAGCGGCCAAAGACGCCTTGGAACCATTAAGGTGGGGGAGTTCCTGACGATGCTGTCGCTTCTGGGATGGGTATTCGGGCTCGCTCTTTCGGTCTGTGCAACCGTTTTGACGGCGGCCACCAATAATCCGACCTTGCAAATCGCCGCCTGCGCGGTGGTTGCCCTGGCGATCGTGATCCTGGCGGTCTGGGACCATCAGCGGCTGATCAATACTGGAGCGCCGGCGAACGCCATCGCAAGTTCGACGGCGCGCTATCTCGCCCTTGTCTGGGCCTGGGGAGCCTTTGCGATCCTCCTGATGTATGTCGTCGTTCTCGACAAGCGATGGCCGGAATGGTGGCAGTTCTTTCTCGGATTCTCATTTGCAGCGCTCGCCAGCATCCTCTTCGCGAACATGCTCGATCGCGACCGGGCCGCCGGACGCTCCGATCCGGCTCTGGTGAAAGCCGGCAGGCTTCTCGTCCAGGTGCAGATCGTTGGCATGGCGGTCGGCATCGCCAGCATGTTCGCCGACCATAAGTTTCCGCGCGACGTCGCCCACGCTGATTGGGCAGGAAACAACGTTCTCTTTTTCGGTGCATTAGCGATCGCGGCGATCAGCCTCGACGCTTTACGATCACCCGCACACGTGTGATGCAGGTTGAAACCAATCCTCTCTCGGATCTTTTCGGTATGTCCCCACGCCCTCCTCTCTCTTGGCTCATCGCGACCCTCGCAATGGCTTTGTTCGCGCTCTACATGGCGGCGAGCACCTCCCGAAAATTAGAGGCCGCTATCGCCGCCGCTGTCTTCGCCGTTATCTTGATCGCGGCGGCAATTCGTACCAACGCGCCGCTTTGGACGACCGCAAAGCCCGGCGTTACCCAGCGCGATGCACTTTGGCAAACGACGCGATTGATCATGCTCGCCTATCTCTGGTGCGGGCTCGCTTTCTATGCGGTTTATCTCGGAACCAAGCTGCATTGGCAGCATGGCTGGGAATACGGCTCCGCGATGCTGCTTATCGCGCTCGCCCACGCATTCTATCTGCGGCGGCTTTCCAATCCCGGTGATGCGGTATCGACGCCCTCTGCAATCGAGCGCGCCGTGCGCCTTGCGTCCTATCAGGGCTTTGCCATCGCCTTCGGTCTCATCTGGCTGATCCAATCAGGCAAGCTGTCGTCGCTGAAAGGCGATTGGGTGGCGAACCAGTTGTTTCTCGCCGGCGGCTTCGCCGTCATGTGCCTGAGCGTCATCGTCATCAAAACGAATGCGGCTCTGAGCGAACGTCCCGCGCGCTAACAAAGGCCGCGCCTGCTGTAACCCCCATCAACGCTGGCAGCGCGAACAATAAAAGCTCGCGCGCCCCGCATGCACTCTACGTCTGATCTCCCCGCCACATCCCGGCCGCGGGCACACCTGTCCAGCGCGGTCGTAAACCGCAAACGCATCTTGAAAGGCACCTGACGCGCCATTGGCGTCGCGATAATCGCGCAGTGTCGACCCGCCGGCATCGATGGCGTGCAGCAGAACGTCTCGGATCGCAGGAACGAGCAGCTTCGCCCTTTCGGTCGGCGCCCCGCGCCGGTCGGCCAGCGAACGCGCCGCACGGTTTGGTGAGAGCCCGGCGCGGAAGAGCGCTTCCGAAACGTAGATGTTTCCGAGCCCGGCAACGATGCGTTGATCCATCAAGAACGCTTTCAGATTTGCCTTCTTCCCCTGTGCACGCAGCGCCAGATATTCGGGCGTCAGATCGACACTGAGGGGTTCGACTCCGAGGCCATGGAACAGCGGATGTTCGGGCCGCTCCGCGTGCGGCATCATGACCATGAAGCCGAACCGGCGCGGATCGTTGTAGACGATGCGCGCACCGCCCGAGAGACGCAGCACGACGTGATCGTGCGCGGGGTCGGGTCCGACGGAATGGGCATACTCTCCCGGCGTATCGCGCTGCCCGTCCCGTACGATCGTAAATCGCCCGGTCATGCCGAGATGCATGACGAGATCCTCGCCGCCCGAAAGCCCCGCAATCAGGTATTTCGCACGGCGTTCAAGACTGGTGACCCGCTGCCCGACCAGACGCTCGGCAAAGCGCTCCGGAAACGGAAACCTGAGATCCGGCCGCCGCGTTTCCAGATCAGCGATGCGCCGTCCGACCAGCACCGGAGCAAGCCCCCGGCAGACGGTTTCGACTTCAGGAAGTTCGGGCATGAAATTCGTAAGTTGGGGTTGACCCTAAAGAGAGCTGACGATAGCGCGAGACAAAGACCGCCGCTATGCTGGACGACATGATCGACAACAGTTCTGAACCACGCACGGAAAACACCACATCGTTCGGCTTTCGCGCCGTACCGGAAAACGAGCGCCAAGGCCTCGTCAATGAGGTCTTCGCATCCGTTGCCGAGCGCTACGACCTGATGAACGACTTGATGTCGGGCGGTCTGCACCGGCTGTGGAAGCGCGACCTGATCACGATGCTGAACGCACCGCGCGGCGAAACACCCTTCAAGCTCCTCGACGTTGCCGGCGGCACGGGCGACATCGCGATGCGCTATGCGCGCGACGGCGGTCCGGCAACAAGCGCCATCGTCTGCGACATCAGTCCCGAAATGCTGAACGTCGGCCGCCGCCGCATCGCAGACGCCGGGCTTGAAGATCGCATTACCTGCGTCGAGGGCAATGCCGAGGCCCTGCCCTTTGCAAGCGCCAGCTTCGACGCCTACACGATCGCGTTCGGCATCCGCAACGTCACCCACGTCGAGCAGGCCCTCGCGGAAGCCTACCGGGTCCTGAAACCGGGCGGCCGCTGGCTATGCCTCGAATTTTCCCAATGTCAGGTGCCGTTTCTCGACCGTCTCTATGATTTCCATTCGTTCGAAGTTATTCCGCGCCTCGGCAAAATCGCGGCTGGCGCATCTGAGCCTTACCGCTATCTCGTTGAGAGCATTCGTCGCTTTCCCAACCAGGAAGCGTTCGCGGAGCTCGTTCGCAAGGCCGGGTTTTCGCGCGTCGCCTATCGCAACCTGACCGGCGGTATCGCCGCGATCCACAGCGGCTGGAAGATCTAATCGGCCACACGTCAACCGCGTTTTATTTCGCCAAGCCTGAGTCTGATTGACCGAGGCTAAGGCCGCTCATAGCCTCCGCCAAGATGGGGAGAAGAATTGCTCTTCTAGGAGGTGGGACGCATGAAGATGAAATTTCTGATTTGCGCCGCGATTGGCGCTGCGATGTCGTTGGGGGCAGGCGCTGCCAATGCCGGATGCGTGACGAAGGCCGCTGTCGCGACGTCGACTTCTGCCGATTCGGCTCGCTGGTTCGCACTTGAGACGATGGTTCAGCACGTGAGCTGGGGTCTGTGGCCGGGCTTCGTCGCAAACGGCGACGTTGCCGGCTACAAGGTCATAAACAAGCGCTATCGCTGCCGTCCGGACGGCGGCATGGTGACGTGCCACGGCCGCGCGACCTTCTGCACGCGTTAAACTTTAAGCCGCTCGCGTTGACGGCGCCCGCCGAATGGCTCGGGCGCCGTTTGTGTTGTAGGACACCCCCATCCGCCGCTTCGCAATGGCGCAGCGCGTCTAACGGTCTTTACCCGTCGCGGCGACTTCACTTGACCCGCGCCGGTTCAGGCGCATTGTGAATCCCTCGGCGGCTCGTCCGCGACAGTAGGACGACGACGAAATCGCGGTTATGGCCGGAGCACTTCTTAACACTTTCCGATTGGCGCGCGCCGGCTTCGTGCTGGCGCAGCACGGCGTCCGCTTCGTCCCGCGGGGCGTGCCGGTGCCTTTGCCGCTCGAGCTCGCGCGCATGGCCACGGTTCCGATCCGTTTGCTGACGGCGCCGTTTCGTCGCGACGTCCCACGCGCAAAGCGCGTCGCGACGGCGCTGATGGAACTCGGCCCGAGCTACGTGAAGCTCGGTCAGTTTCTCGCGACGCGCGCCGACGTCATCGGGCCGGAACTGTCCGCCGACCTTCGGCACCTGCAGGACAAGGCCGAACCTTTCTCCATGGCCGAAGCCCGGAGCGCCGTCGAGCGGGCTTTGGGCGGCAAGCTCGAAGACCATTTCATCGAATTCGGGCCGCCCGTCGCGGCCGCATCGATCGCGCAGGTTCACAAAGCCTATGTGATGGACGGCGGCGTCAAGAAAGCGGTCGCCGTCAAAATCCTGCGCCCGAATATCGAAAAGCGCTTCTATCGCGATCTCGACAGCTATTATTTCGCCGCCCGCATCATCGAGCGCTTCTATCCGCCCGCGCGCCGCTTGAAGCCCGTCGCCGTCGTCGACAATCTGAAGCACACGACCGATCTCGAAATGGATTTGCGGCTGGAAGCCGCGGCGATTTCGGAGATGGCGGGCAACATCACGAATGACGAAGGCTTTCGCGTTCCGGACGTCGATTGGCGGCGCACGGCCAAGCGCGTACTGACCATCGAATGGATTGACGGCACCCCGATCTCCCATCGCGACGCGTTAGAAGCCAAAGGCTTCGACACCGCGGCGCTCGGCGCCACGGCGCTCAGGACGTTCCTGCGCCACGCCATGCGCGACGGCTTCTTTCATGCCGACATGCACCAGGGAAACCTGTTCGTCGATGATAGCGGCAAGATCGTCGCCGTCGATTTCGGAATCATGGGGCGGCTGGGCCTTGCCGAACGCCGCTTCCTTGCTGAAATCCTGCACGGGCTCATCACCCGCGATTATTCCCGCGCCGCCGCCGTGCATTTCGAAGCCGGTTACGTGCCGCCCCATCATACCGTCGAGGAATTCGCTCAGGCGATGCGCGCCATCGGCGAGCCCATCCACGGCCGCACCGCCGAAGAAATTTCGATGGCCGATCTTCTGGGCCAGCTCTTCGCCTACACCGAAGTCTTCGACATGCAGACGCGGCCGGAGCTGATCCTGCTGCAAAAGAGCATGGTCATCGTCGAAGGCGTGGCGCGCGATCTCAATCCGCACCTCAACGTCTGGGATGCCGCTGCGCCCGTCGCGAACGAGTGGATGGAATCCAACCTTTCGCTGCTTGGACGCCTCAAAGGCGTCGGCCGCGGCGCCGAAACGGTCGGCGATGTGCTGCTGCGAACGCCTGCTCTTCTGCAAAAGGCAGAACAGGCGCTCGTCGGCTTTTCGGAAATGGCCAAATCGGGACTGAAGCTCGACGACGCCACTTTGGAAAACCTCGCGGCACGCTCGCGCCGCAGCCGAGCGGCCGACGTTGCTCTCTGGATCGTGGCTCTCGGCATCGGCGCAATCGCCCTGATGCTTTACTGCACACTCTAGCCCGCCGCTTTGCGCGGACCGACGAGATGCGTCCCGTGCGCGATCGCTGCTGTCGCCCGCATCGTCGCTGCCAGAAAGACGACTTCGGCGATTTCCGCTGCGGTGACGCCGGCATTTTCCGCATTCGTGCGGTGCACCTCAAGGCTGTAGGGGCATTGCGTTGCGATGGCGACGCCGAGGGCGATCAGCTCCTTGTAACGTCGCGGGATCGTACCGGCCGCCATCGCCGCACGATCGAAGTTTTCGAACGCGGCCATCGTCGCGGGCGACAAGCTGCGCAACTGCGGCAGATTAGACAGATTGGCAATATCATACATGGCGAAAAGTCCCCTGAGGCGCGACAGTGACTGACGGCGATTTGATTTGAACCGTCGCGGCGTTCGCGCACGTGGTCAAGCGCCTGATTTCAAGACGTGCAGAAGAGGAAATGACCGATGTCCGATAAACCCCCGCTGCCACCATTCACGCGCGAGACGGCCATGCAGAAAGTCCGCGGCGCCGAAGACGGCTGGAATTCACGCGATCCGCAAAAGGTAGCGCTGGCCTATTCCGTCGACAGCGTCTGGCGTAACCGCGCCGAGTTTCCGGTCGGCCGCGAGCAGATCATCGAGTTTCTGACGCGAAAGTGGAATCGCGAACTCGATTACCGGCTGATCAAGGAGCTATGGGCGTTCGACAACGATCGCATCGCTGTGCGCTATGCCTATGAATTTCACGACGACAGCGGCCAGTGGTATCGCGCTTACGGCAATGAAAACTGGGAATTCGACGCGCATGGCCTCATGCACCATCGCTACGCCAGCATCAACGACATGCGAATTACGGAAAGCGAGCGCAAGTTCCATTGGCCGCTTGGCCCCCGTCCAAAGGACCATCCTGGACTATCGGATCTCGGCCTCTGATTGGGCTGGTTCTGCTCTCGTGACGAAGCGCGCGCGCCCTATTTTTCAGGCGCGCGCCGAACTCTGATTTTGCCTCGATACCGGCGGCGCTCTACGCGAATACGCCAGCCCGAAAATCGTCAGGGCGGTGAGCGCATACGCGAGTAACTGCATCCCCGTCGGACGATCCACGTAACCGATGAGAACATGCAGCACGCGGCCGGACCAGCTGTCCTGCGACAGAAGCCAGGACGTATCCCAAAGTCTCGTATCCCAGATATTCAGCAGCCCGGCGTTCGACAGCTGCTGAACGGCAGACGCGGCCAAGCCCGCGGCGAGCAGCGTCACCAGAGCGCCCGTCACGGAAAACATGCGCTTCAGCGGAATAGCGGCCAAGCCCAGATAAAGAGCCAGCGACACGCCAGCGCCGAGCAACAGGCCGAGCGCCGAACCCAGAAGAAGCTCCGTGCTCGTATCCTTCCCCTGCATGACGATGCCGGTCATGAACAGAACGACTTCGCTGCCCTCACGCATGACGGCAATCGCAACTGCGGCTCCCAGGGCAAAAAGCGATTGCGTACCCGCCGCCACGTCGCTGCCGAGCTTACGCAGCTGCATCGTCATTTCGCGCGCGTGCTCGGCCATCCAGACTACGTGCCAGGCCAACATGACGACGGCGAAAAGCAAGATACCCGCGACGAACAGCTCTTGGCCGCGGCCATCGAAAGCATCCGAAATGCGCGTGGCGAAAATCGCGACGATCGCCGCGCCGAGAATGCCGGCTGCAACGCCGAGTGCAACGGCGCCGTTACGCCCATGAACCCCGCGCGATGCCGCCAGAACGACGCCGACGATCAGCCCCGCTTCGAGGACTTCGCGAAAAACGATGACGAGCGCAGCAAGCATTCAACACTCATTCCACGACGATGTGACCAAGGGCGGTATCCATATGGAACTCGCCGAAGTAAATGTACGTGCCCGGCTGGAGCGGCTTGACCCGGATGGTCGCTTCGCTGTTGCCGGCAATGACTTTTTCGAATCCGATATCGCTGCTTTCGAATTCTTCGGGAGTCGGATCGAGGTTTTTCACCGAAATCTTTACGCGCTTGCCAGTTGGAAGCTTGATCGCGGCCGGCTCGAACTTGTGGTCCTTGATCGAAATCTCGATTTCCATTTCGTCCGACGCACTCGCCGTCGCGACGACGTGCGGTGCGCACAGAAAGCCGAACGCGGCAGCGCCAGCGAAAACCAACGATTTGCGGGGAAAGGCGAACGAGCGCCCAGGCGAGCGGAAAACCATATCGACTCCTAATAGGTCAGGATTCAAGGTCCCGAGATCAGGTCGTCATCAGGTAGACCCAACGGCACAAAAATAGTCAAGAATATTTCCGCCGTTTGGAATGTTTCAAAAATGGCTTCAGCGAGCGCGCGGGAGGAGCGACAATTTGGCGTCGCGCGCTACGTCTGTACGAGGGCAAGCCCGGACTGGCGGCGAACAGCAGGCTACGGCCCGGTGACGTCCGCCGCGAAGTACAGGTAACTTTTATCGAGCGCCTTTTACGCGGAGCTACGCGTGGCAATGTGCCCATGCGGAACATCCCGCATCAGCTGCCGGAAGTCGCCGCCGTCCAGGTGCACGAGCGTGCGATGATCTCCGCCTTCGAAGTAGACGTCTTGCGGAGCTTGGAGGCTATCGTCGATCACCGCCATGAGATCATACGCGCCCGCCACAGGTGGCACGCTACCCAGCTCGCAATCTCCAAAAATTGTGGAAGCCTCTGCTTCGCTCGCCAGCACGATCGGTTCGTCGAGCCAATTCGAGAGCGCCTCCAGCTCAACACGATAGGAAGCCGGGACGACGGCAAGGAGGTAGCCGTCTTCACGCCGCAAAAGAACGCCCTTGGCGAGATTGTCTTCTGGGATCGAGCTGACGCGCGCCGTCTCCGAAGAACAATGCGTAAGCTCATGAACCGTGACGTCGAACGGGACGCTACGGCCGTCGAGATATTGCTGAAGTGATATCGCGATACTCATGACACAGCTCCTTACGACACTTACATCGGCAGAACGCCGATCGTGTCGCGACGTTCCGGCACGCTCACCGCGAAGCCGGTTCGATTCTGGAATTTGTCGCTGATGCGATTAACCAGGCCAACGTCTTTACGAGTACACCGACCCAAGCGGCGGTCCTCTCACGGCCCTTGCAGGCCGAATGCGACGCGAAACTTTTTTTGCAACTGCGAGTCCCTGGACTTATCACCCGCCTTGCCGCGCTTCGGACCGTCATAGGTCGCGTAGACAAAGTCGCGAATGCTCGGATTGCGATCATACTGGTGGATCGCCGCGGGGAAGCCGCCGGTGGCTGTCACCAGCTTCTCTTCCTTGATCGAAAGAAAATTCGCGTTACTTCCGGACAGCGTCGCGACCGCACCGTCGTAAGGGACGACGATCGATGCAGGCGCCAAGCCCAGTCGAGCGACCACGTTCGTCGTCGCCTGATCGACGCCTGGACGCATGTGATGGCGCCGCCCGACCATCTGTCCGAGCAGCAGCTTTTCCCAACAATACATGATGATTTCACTGTGCCGGCCGAGGACCGTGCCGCTGCAGATCACCCCGTGGTCTTTGATCTGTTGAAATAGCGGCTCACCGAACGTCCTGCGGATGGCGTTGCCGTTCCATCCGGAAAATTCGAGCGCGAAATCCTGCGCCTCCTCGAAAAGAATGAGCGGCGCGTCGGGCAAAGCTTGAAAAACATCGCTCTGGAAAACGACATCGCGAGTGTCCGCCAGAAACACGCGCTCGATTTGTCCGGTAAGCCCCTGCAGCACGGCGACATAATCAGCGATGCGAGCGAAGTTCATGTGCGGCCGGCCGAGCCCGGATAAGCCTTTGTCCAGGTAATAATCGACGCCCTCGGCCTCGAGAGCCTTTCCGAGTTCCGCCTCATCGTTGACGACGAGAAGAATTCTGCAATCGTGAAATCTACGCGCCGAGCGGATGAAAGGCCGGAGATCGGCGATCGAGTAGTTCCGACCGATGCCGAGAATAAGATTTTTTCCGGTCCCGTGACGCAATTGGATTTGAGGTCTTGGCCGGACGAGCTGGCGGCGCAGCCAACGCGCATAATAGATCGACCACAGATATTGAAGCATGTCGCCCGACGTCCCCGTTTTCGCAGGCGTGCCCGCACTGCCGTTGCGCAGCGTTTTAATGGGAGGTCCATGGCAACGCAAAACAATCCGGCCCGCTCATTCGGGCGATCGGGACTTGTTGCCTGCACGCAAGAGTCGTGATTGTGCGCAAAAAAAGCGCCGCTGGCACAAGGCACAGCGGCGCGTTTTAATTCGATCGATAGAGGGCACTGATTGACTTCGTTTTTTAGAAATTCACATGACGTCTCGGCAGACCTGGCAACGACCTACTCTCCCGCGTCTTAAGACGAAGTACCATCGGCGCAGGGGCGTTTCACGGCCGAGTTCGGAATGGGATCGGGTGCAGCCACCCCGCCATAATCACCAGGTCAGCGGAGACGTCATATGACTTCTATTTCTGGTCTATTTCTGAATCCTACGCTCATCGTGGCGCTCGTGAGAGCGGCGCCTTGTTTATTCCGCGTCGCGGTTTAGCGCGACATGCAGAACAAACAATCGATGAGCATTGCTAAATGAGAGCAATCAAGCCAATCGAGTTATTAGTACCGGTAAGCTACACGCCTTGCAGCGCTTCCACACCCGGCCTATCAACGTGGTGGTCTTCCACGACTCTCGAGGGAGAACTCGTTTTGAGGTGGGTTTCCCGCTTAGATGCCTTCAGCGGTTATCCCGTCCGTACATAGCTACCCTGCTGTGCCGTTGGCACGACAACAGGTCCACCAGAGGTACGTCCATCCCGGTCCTCTCGTACTAAGGACAGATCCTCTCAATTCTCCTACACCTACGGCAGATAGGGACCGAACTGTCTCGCGACGTTCTGAACCCAGCTCACGTACCACTTTAAATGGCGAACAGCCATACCCTTGGGACCTGCTCCAGCCCCAGGATGTGATGAGCCGACATCGAGGTGCCAAAC
>JAICLG010000072.1 GCA_025927515.1 Hyphomicrobium sp. | reverse complement strand
TTAGCCGGTCCCGGTCAGCCGCCGCCAAACGTTCATAATGTCGTTGAAATTCACAAAAACGACCAACATCATCAGCACGGCCAGGCCGACCTGGAAGCCCATCTGCTGCATACGATCGCTCGCCGGCTTTCGCCGAACCGCTTCGTAGGCGTAGAACAAAAGATGTCCGCCATCGAGGACGGGAATCGGCAGCAGGTTCAAAAAGCCAATATTTGCTGAGATAAATGCGATCCACCGCAGCATCGGGTCGAGCCCGAGTTCCGCGACCTTCGCCGTCACCTCGGCCATCATGATCGGGCCGCCCATCTGCTGGGCGGATTGTCTGCGCGTGACGATGTCCCAAAGTCCGCCGAGGGTCTGGGTGATATTGCTGTAAGTTTCACCCACCCCGAGCATTATAGCCTGTGGAATACCGACATCGAGGGTGCGGACCTTATCCGGCGAGACCGCGCGCTGAATGCCGATGAGGCCGCGCCGGTATTCACGGCCGAACGCATCCCGCTGCTCGTCGACGCTCGGCGTCGCCTTGAGCCCCAGCGTCTTGCCATCGCGCACGACGGTGAATGTCAGCGTCTCGCCCGCACTCGACCCGACGATGCGCTGCAGATCTTCGAACTTGTCGATCTTGGTGCCGTTGATCGCCGTAATCTGATCGCCCGGCTTGAAACCTGCCTGCGCCGCCGGGGAATTGGGCATCACCGCATCGACGAAGGCCGGCAGGATGCGTACCCCGACCGTGGCATTGAGGGCGGCGTAGAGGACCGTCGCGAGAATGAAATTCGCGAAAGGTCCGGCTGCAACCACCGCTGCCCGCGCCGCCACGGACTTCGATTGGAAAGCACCTGCACGTTCGGAAGGCGACAGACCCTTGGTGGTCGCGGAGGAGCGCTGCGACGACGGATTGTCGTCGTCGATGAATTTTACGTAGCCCCCGAGCGGGATCCACGCGAACCGCCAGCGCGTCCCGTGCTTGTCGTAAAAGCCGAAAATCTCGGGCCCGAAGCCGATGGAAAAGGTTCTGACCGTAACACCGCACCACCGCGCCACCAGAAAGTGGCCCAGCTCATGGATGAATACCACCAGCGTGAGCACGAGCAGGAACATGATCCCGTACTGCCAGATGGAAGTCGCGATGGTGGCCAAAGAGTCCATTGAAATCAGATCCTTGAGCGCCGCGTCGCGAATCAATTCGCGATCCGACGGAGTACAATCAATTTGCCTTTAATACCGGCTTAGCCCGTCTTCGGCCAGCCGCCGCGCAAGTCCGTCAACCGCCAGGACATCATCGAGGCTGCTCGCCGGGCATATGTCGCCTCGCCGCTCTGCAGTTTCAAGCGTTTCCTCGACGAGCGCCGCAATGTCGAGGAACTTCAACCTTCGGTCGAGGAAGGCTTTGACCGCGATCTCATTCGCAGCGTTGAGAACGGCCGGACCCGTATCGCCGCGCTTCAGGGCCGCGCGAGCCACGCGCAACGCCGGAAAGCGCGTTTCATCCGGCGCTTCGAACGTCAGCGATCCGAGCCGTGTAAGATCCAGTTTTTCCGTCGGCGCCGTCATGCGCTTCGGCCATGCCAGCGCCACCGCGATGGGCGTGCGCATGTCCGGGGCCGCCAGCTGCGCCAGCACCGAACCATCGACATAGCTGACGAGGCAATGCACGACCGACTGCGGATGCACGACGCAGTCGAGCGCCTCGGCGGAAACCGGAAAAAGGTGAAACGCCTCGATCAGTTCGAGACCCTTGTTCATCAGGGTCGCGCTGTCGATGGTGATCTTGGAACCCATCGACCAGTTGGGATGCTTGAGCGCCTGCTCGGGCGTCGCCGTTTCGAGCGCTTCGCGGGTCCACGTCCGGAACGGTCCGCCCGATGCGGTGAGCACGATTTTTTCGATCGATTCGGGATCGGCGCCCGCCAGCGCCTGAAACGCGGCGGAATGCTCGCTGTCGACGGGCAGCAGCTCGGCCCCCGAACGCTTGATCTCGGACGTGAAGACGTGCCCCGCCGAGACGAGGCATTCCTTGTTGGCAAGTGCCACGCGGACACCACACGAGGCCGCAGCGAAGGTCGGACGCAATCCCGCCGCGCCGACGATGGCCGCCATCACGCAATCGGCGGGCATCATCGCGGCTTCGACAAGCGCTTCGGCTCCTGCAGCGCTGCGAATGCCCGTGCCCGAGAGCGCCTCTCGCAGCTCACCGAGACAGGCTTCGTCGCCGATTACGGCGAGTTTGGCGCGGTGCTGACGCGCCAGCGCAGCCAGTGCTCGCGCGTTCGATTGCGCCGTAAGCGCAATGATCTCGAACCGGTCGGGCAATCGCCCCACGATATCAAGCGTGCTCTTTCCGACCGAACCGGTTGCACCGAGCACCGTGAGCCGCATCGGCCGTGACGCACGGGAGGCGTCGAGTGCTTCGATCGTCTCGCGCGCCATAGGTCTGTTCGGAACACTCGCCATCACTGCCATAAATCAAGATCCGTAGAGAAGCGCCCGGGCGGGAGCGTAAGCGTCGATTGCGAAGGCAATCGCCGCAGCCGCGATGCTCGCAGTAACGATCCCGTCCATACGGTCCATGACACCCCCGTGCCCGGGAATCAAATCACTGCTGTCCTTTATCCCGAAGTGGCGCTTCAAAGCACTTTCCGCCAAATCGCCACCCTGGGCGATCAGCCCCAGGAAAAAACCGAGACTCGCAAGCCAACGCGGCGATCCCGTGCCCAAAATCCAAGAAAATAAAGCCCCCGCAACCGCCGCGGCCGCAACGCCGCCAGTAAGCCCTGACCAAGTCTTATTCGGCGAAACCCGTGGCCACAATCTTGGCCCGCCGATTGTTCTTCCAGAGGCATAAGCCCCGACGTCAGTCACGATGACACTGACCAGCACAAACAGCGTCGCGTGGAATCCCAGTGGCTCGTCGCCTCTGAGCCATCCGAGCGCCACAACCGGCAGCGCCGCATAGAGTACACCGACACCGGAAAGCTGCGCCCTTCCCGCCCCGAACGCAAGCGCCGCGACCGCGATGGCGCCAATGCCAGTAGCAGCAACGCCAAGTCCGGCCCTATCGGTCGCGCTCAACACCGCCGCTAGGAAGACAGCGAGAATCTGGACGATCATTCCCGCGTCGGGCATTGCCCCGCGAACCATTCGCGCCCATTCCCAGGTCATCGCGGCACCGATGACGAACATCAGCACCGCGAACGTCGTGACGCTCCAAGCGGTCATTGCCAGCGCGATGACGCCAATCGCGATACCCGAAATGATCCGCTTGCCGAGTTCCGGAGACACGAAACCGAACAGCTCGGATAAAAATCCCCAGGGATCGTCAGACTTGCCCTCGGACATCAAAAGCCTCAGCCCGTCGATCGCTTGGTCAGGCCGCCGAACCGCCGTTCTCTCGACCGGAACTCACGAATGGCATCCTCGAATGCGGCCTTGTCGAAATCCGGCCAGTAGCAGTCGAGAAATACGAATTCCGAATATGCCGTCTGCCACAGCAGGAAATTCGACAGCCGCATCTCTCCCGACGTGCGGATCAGGAGATCGGGATCCGGTATTCCTGACGTGTCGAGCGCGTTGGCCATCCGCTCGACGTTGATCGCCGCAGGATCGAGCTTGCCAGCCGCAACATCTTCGGCAAGGCGACGCGCCGCTTTCGCGATTTCGCCGCGCGATCCGTAGTTGAATGCGATGACGAGGGTCAGCCTGTCATTGCCGCGCGTCAGCTCGACCGCCTCGTCGATCAGCGCCATCAGCTCTGTGTCGACATGCTGCCGTTCGCCGATGATCCGGATGCAAACGCCGGCCTTATGCAGTTCGGCGAGATCGCGCCGGATGAAGCGTTTCATCAGGCCCATCAGGTCGTCGA
Source organism: Hyphomicrobium sp. (assembly GCA_025927515.1). GTDB lineage: Bacteria > Pseudomonadota > Alphaproteobacteria > Rhizobiales > Hyphomicrobiaceae > Hyphomicrobium_B. The sequence continues at coordinate 8,437 of JAICLG010000072.1, read as the reverse complement.
CCTCGTCGACGGGCCGCTTCCAGTTCTCCGACGAGAAGCTGAAAATCGTCAGATAGGTTATCTCGAATTCAATCGCGGTGCGGACAGCTTTGCGGACGGCTTCGACGCCTTGCCGGTGTCCGAGCGTGCGAGGCAGACCCCGCTCCTTGGCCCAGCGACCATTACCGTCCATAATGATGGCGACGTGGCGAGGCGGCGTCAGACCCAGTGTCCTGTCATCAGCTTTTGGTGCTGCCGCCACTATTCGATTGCCTCATGATGAAAAGTCGAAGGCGCGAGAAAACCAGAGGCAGCGCGGTCGCCACCCCATCGACCGCCTATACTTTCTGGATTTCAGCCTCTTTCGTGACGAGTGTCGCGTCAACCTCCTTGATGAGGCGATCTGTTAGCTCCTGGACTTTGTCGGAATGACCACGATGGTCGTCCTGACTCATCTTGCCGTCCTTTTCGAGCTTCTTCAGAACGTCCATCGCCTCGCGCCTGACGTTGCGGATGGCGACCTTTGACTGCTCCGCGTACTTGTGGGCAAGCTTGACGAGTTCCTGCCGGCGGTCCGAAGTGAGCGCCGGAATAGGCAGCCGCAGGATCTGTCCGTCAATGATCGGGTTGAGCCCGAGGTTGGCTTCCCGAATGCCCTTATCGACGGCCATGACGTTGCCGCGGTCCCAGACCTGGACCGAGATCATTCGCGGCTCCGGTACCGAAACGGTCGCCACCTGGTTGAGCGGCATCCGCGATCCGTAGACCATGACCTGGACCGGATCGAGCAGGTTGGCGCTCGCGCGTCCCGTGCGGAGACCGGAAAATTCTCTCTTCAATGCGTCGATCGAAGCGCGCATGCGCTTTTCGATTTCGTTGATGTCGTGGGTATTCAAAGACATGCATTATCCTCCCAGCGGTCTCGATGCGCCGAGCCGCCACAGCCACGACGAAACGCGGCGCAGAGGCGCCAACGCTACCGTGGTTTTCAACCGGTGGCCTCGATGATCGTCTGCCGCGCCTCTCCGCGCAGCACCTTCAAGAGATTGCCCGGTTCTTCAATGGAAACCACAATTAGCGGAAGTCCGTTGTCGCGGGCAAGTGCAATGGCCGCCCCATCCATCACCTTGAGATCTTTAGCCAAAACTTCCGCGTAGCTCAGCCGGTCGAAGCGCTCTGCCTTGGGGTCTTTTTTCGGATCGGCCGAATAGACGCCATCGACCTGCGTCGCCTTGAGGACGGCATCGCAATTCATCTCGATACCGCGCAGCACGGCGGCCGTATCCGTCGTGAAAAACGGGTTGCCCGTCCCCGCGGCGAACAGCACCACCTGCGACTTGGCCAGATAGCTCAGGGCTTTAGGACGCACGTAACTCTCGCAAACGGTCGGCATCGGAATAGCCGATAGAACGCGCGCCGGGACGCCTCGGTGATCGAGTGCATTCTGGAACGCAAGCGCATTCATTACGGTTGCGAGCATGCCCATGTAATCGGCGGTCGCCCGGTCCATGCCTTTCGCCGCGCCCGAGAGCCCGCGAAAGATGTTTCCACCACCCACGACGATAGCGATTTCAGCGCCGGCTTCCGTCGCTTCAGCAATATCCTTCGACAGCCGATCGGCAACCGACATGTCGATGCCATAAGGCTGCTTGCCCATCAGGGCTTCGCCCGAAAGCTTGAGCAGCAATCGCTTGTATCTGAGGGTTTTGCCGGGTGCCGTCATAGCCTGTTACTCCCTCTCCCCGGTTCCTGCACTCAACGGGAAGAGGGGCATTCCTTGCGCCGGCTTTATGTTGCCGCCCCTCGCCCCATCCTCTCCCCATCAAGACGGGGCGGGGAAATTCGATCCGCACAAAAAACCGGCCGGTCGTATGAACCGGCCGGCTGATACCTACCGCGGCAAACCGATTCCGCCTAGCCGCCGCTTGCGAGCTTCCGGACCTCTTCGCCGAAGTCCTCTTCCTTCTTGTCGATACCTTCGCCCAGCGCATAGCGCACATAGCCCGATACCTTGATCGGCGCGCCGGCGCGGCCTTCGGCGTCTTTCATCGCCTGCGCCACCGTCTTTGTGGTGTCGTGGATGTACTGCTGCTCGAGCAGGCAGTTTTCCTTTGCGAACGCCTTCATGCCACCCGCGATGATCTTCTCGAGCATTTCGGGCTTCTTGCCCTGGTTCTTCTCCGCAAGGATCGCCTTCTCACGCTCAAGGACGTCCGCGGGAACGGCGGAAATATCCAGTGCGAGCGGGTTCGCCGCGGCAACGTGCATTGCCAGCATACGGCCGATCTCGAACAGTGTCGGCTCGTCTCCAGCGCTCTCCAGCGCTACGAGCACGCCGATCTTGCCGAGGCCATCCGCAACGCGGCTGTGAATGTAATCGGCGACGACGCCTTCCTTCACTGCCAGCGCCGATGTGCGGCGAAGGGTCATGTTCTCGCCAATCGTAGCAACGGCTTCCTGAAGCTGCGCCTCGACGGTGTTCTTCGTGCCCGGATACGTCGCGGCAAGGAGCGACTTGAGATCGCCTTTGGCTGCCGGAGCGAGACCCGTGATGTCGCGCACCAGCGTCTGGAACTGCTCGTTCCGCGCCACGAAGTCCGTCTCCGAATTGACTTCGACGACCGCGCCTTCGCGACCCTTCGCAACGATTCCAATGAGTCCGTCCGCAGCGATACGGCCAGACTTCTTGGCGGCCTTCGAGAGGCCCTTTTTACGCAGCCAATCGACAGCAGCCTCGATATCGCCGCCCGTTTCAGTCAGCGCCGTCTTGCAGTCCATCATACCTGCGCCGGTCATGTCGCGAAGCTTCTTCACGTCCGCGGCGGTGATCGTCGTCATCCTGTCACCCATTAGGTTCGAGGCGCCGCAAGGCGCCTCAGGTTGTTCTGCTTTATGCATCCAAGCCCCAATTCGGGGCCAAAGCCGCGCCTATACGGCGGCGGCTTCAACGAGTTTCTTGGCCTGAGCGGTCCAGTCTTCCTTGGTGATCTGGCCCTTGAGCTTCAGCTGCCGGTCGAGGGCTTCCGCGTGCTCGGCATCGAGATCGGCGATCTGCCAGAAGTGGTAGACGCCGGCATCGTTGAGGCGCTGCTCGATCTTCGACGTGATGCCCGTGATCCTCTTGAGATCGTCGGCCTCGCCACGCGGCGCTTCGATACCCTTGAACGTGACCTTCGGCAGATCTTCAGCCGGCGGCGCTTCCGACGCGCCGACATCGACGCCCGCCGAGCCTTGCGCGCGTTCGATGCCATCGAGCGCTGCGCGCGCCATGAGATCGCAATAAAGAGTAATCGCGCGGCCAGCGTCGTCGTTGCCGGGCACCGGATAGTCGATGCCATCCGGATCGCAGTTCGTATCGACGATCGCAACGATCGGAATATTCAGCTTACGTGCTTCCTGGATCGCGATCGCTTCCTTGTTCGTATCGATCACGACGAGAAGGTCCGGCGTGCCGCCCATATCCTTGATGCCGCCGAGCGACTGGTTGAGCTTCTCGCGCTCGCGCGTCAGGTTCAGGATTTCCTTCTTCGTCCGGCCCTGCGGATCGGCGAGAATTTCATCGAGCTGACGCAGGCGGCGGATCGATTGCGAAACCGTTTTCCAGTTCGTCAGCGTACCGCCGAGCCAACGGTGATTGATGAAGTACTGCGCGCTGCGCTTGGCGGCCTCGGCAATGCCCTCGGAAGCCTGCCTTTTGGTCGCAACGAACAGGACGCGGCCGCCGCCTGCAACCGTGTCAGAAACCTTGAGCAGCGCCTGATGCAGCATCGGCACCGTCTGCGTCAGGTCGACAATGTGGATTTTATTCCGCGACCCATAGATGAACGGTGCCATCTTGGGGTTCCAACGGTGAGACTGGTGGCCGAAGTGAACGCCAGCTTCCAAAAGCTGACGCATATTGAAGGCAGGAAGTGCCATCGAAAAATGTTCCCTTTTCCGGTTAGACCTCCGCGAGATTGAGAAGAGATTAGCAAGCTTTTTCAGACGCTTGCGTTTTCTCCACCGGAGCGCGACGCGGGGCTTTTCATCCGCGTGGCGCAGATCTCGCGTGTGAGATGGCGGCTGTATACTGGGGATTGCAGGAACGCGCAAGGGACACGTGCCGTACCCATCCGCGGCATTCCGCATGCCAAAGTTGCAGAGGCTTATCGACCCCCCAAAAACGACACGCTGCATACGGGCAAAGCCCGGATGTCAGCGTGCGTTGAACTTTAGGGGATCGAAACTGAGAAGAGCGAGCGGCGGCGCAACGGTCAAAAGCGATCACGCGCAGCGCGCCCGTAGAACCCTATTTGCACTTCCCGTCGAGGGTCGTCATTGCGGCGTCCATGGCGTTCGCTTCCGGTGAGCCGTCAGCCGCATCCTGACCGGCGTCCCAGGCATTGGAAAAATCCTCGCCCAGCGTCTTGAAGTACCCGTCGATTTCGTCGCTGGCAGCTTCCGCCTTCTTTTCGTCGTCGCCCACTTCGTCCATTTTTTTCGTCATGGCGCAGTAAGCGGTGACCTTGGCGGGATCGGATGCAGCGGCTTCCAGATTTTTCTTGATATCTGCGGCACTCATTTTTGCATCGGCTGCATGAACGGCGGGAGCAAAAAGCAGTGCGGTGAACAACGCAGCGTAGAATTTGGACATTTTTTGCCTCATTTGCGACTGGCAGGGCGAGAGCTATGCACACAAACTGTGTCGGAAGAAGGCAGCGCCGAAGCGCTGCCCCCGTCTCAATGAGAGACGCGATCAACGCCAGTAGCAGTGACGGCGACCGTGGTGAAAGCGGCAGATCCGCTTTTTCTTGTGGCGGTCCCACCTATGGACGCGCTTGTCATGGTGGTTTCTGTAGTCCACGTGCTCAGCGGCCGTCTTGGCAGCGTGCGTGCTGATGCCGTTGAAGCCGACACTTGCGACTCCGGCGCTCGCCATATTGGCCGCGCCGAACGTGAGAGCAGCAAACGCAGCTGCCGCAATCAGGCTTTTTTTCATTAGGGGCTCCTATCTGGTATAAGACTCGTTTCCACGTCCGAAACCCTAACGTTTAGCTGATCGAAAAGCCGTCGTTGATGGCGCCGAATATTTCAGCACCATAAGTGCAACATATTTGCGCATACGCCGCCTTCAAAGTTCGACGACCTCCGCCACGACGGGAAAGGCGGCGATGCGACCGGCTTCTTGCGGCGACACATCATAGCGCCCCGGTAGCACGAACTCCATTTCGCGACCGCGGTCGAGCAGCGGCAACACGATCCGCACCTCTCCGCCTCCTCTCGGCGACGGCTTCAATCGGCTGCTCATCTCCGATAAGCGTCCGGCATTCGGACCCGAGCATTGGCGCTGATCGAGTACGAGCTTGAGATTGCGCGGCACACTCGATGCCGCTTTGTCCAAGGCTTCGATCGACTGCACGCGCATCTTCAACGTATCGCCATCAAGCTCCGCTTCGACGGAGACGATCACCGGCGTGCCGGGCTCGAGAAGTTCGCGGCTGACCGCAAGCGTATCGGAAAATATTACCGCCTCGAATTGCCCCGTGGCATCGGAGAATGACGCGAACGCAAACTTGTTCCCCTTCTGCGAACGCCGCTCGCGCGCCGCGATGACGACGCCGGCAAGACGGCCTGCCGTTGCGCCGCGCTGCGTCAACAATTCGAACTCGGCGAAGCTCCGCACTCCGAGCTTGGCAAGAGTGCGCTCGTATTGATCGAGCGGATGCCCCGAAAGGTAAAAACCGATGGCCTCGAATTCCGCTGACAGACGGTCCATCGGAGTCCAGCCGTCGGCCGATCGCAAAACGAGGTCCGCCGGTTTGCCGCCCGAACCGAAAAGGTCGGTCATGCCCTGGGCTTCATCGGCGGTTCTTCGTTGTGCCGACGCGAGGATCGTATCGGCATTAGCGGCAACGAGCGCGCGATTGTCGTTCAACGCATCGAATGCCCCGCCCTTCGCGAGAGTCTCGACAGCACGCTTGTTCAAGGCCTTGGCGTCGACGCGCGCCGCAAAATCAGCGAGGGATGCGAACGGCCCACCCGTATTGCGCTCGTTCACGATCGTTTCGACGGCGCCTGCACCAATGTTCTTCAGTGCCGCAAGCGAGTAGCGAATGCACCCCAATTTACCGCCGTCGCGAGACGGTTCGACTCCAAAATCGACGGCCGATTGATTGACGCACGGCGGCAGCATCCGGATTCCCGATTTACGCGCTTCCGAGGCGAACATTGCAAGCTTGTCGGTATTGCCCATATCGAGCGTCATCGATGCTGCGAAGAATTCCTCGCGGAAATTGGCCTTCAAATAGGCCGTGTGATAGCTGACGAGCGCATACGCCGCCGCGTGCGATTTGTTGAAGCCGTAACCCGCGAATTTATCGACGAGTTCGAAGATATAGATCGCGTCCTTTTCCTTGACGCCCTTCGCCATCGCCCCTTCGACGAAGCGCGCCTGCTGCTTCGCCATTTCAGCTTTGTCTTTCTTGCCCATCGCGCGGCGCAGAAGGTCAGCTTGTCCGAGCGTGTATCCGCCCATGACCTGCGCGATCTGAATGACCTGCTCCTGATAGATGATGACGCCGTACGTTTCCTTCAGGATGCCTTCCAGCATCTCATGGAGGTAATCGACAGGCTCCTCGCCGTGCTTGCGATGGATGTACGTCGGGATGTTATCCATCGGGCCGGGACGATAGAGGGCCACCATGGCGATGATGTCCTCGAAACGGTCGGGCTTCAGCCGCTTCAGGCTTTCCCGCATGCCCGTGCTTTCAAGCTGGAAGACGCCGGCCGTATCGGCCTTCGCGAGCATCTCGTACGTCGCTTTGTCGTCGAGCGGCAGGCTCGGCAGATCGACCGTGATGCCACGGACCTGCTTGATGAGGTTCACCGCCTTTTCAAGGACGGTCAGCGTCTTCAGGCCGAGAAAGTCGAACTTCACGAGACCGGCGGCCTCGACCATCTTCCAGTTGTATTGCGTAATCGGAAAGTGCGATTTCGGATCGCGGTAGAGCGGCACGAGTTCTTCGAGCGGCCTGTCGCCAATCACCATGCCCGCTGCGTGCGTCGAAGCGTGGCGATAAAGCCCTTCGAGTTTCTGCGCGATTTCAAGTAATCGCGCGACGATCGGCTCGCGATCGCGTTCTTCCTGAAGCTTGGGTTCGCCGTCGATCGCTTCCTTCAGCGTGACGGGATTGGCCGGATTGTTCGGCACGAGTTTGCAAAGACGGTCGACCTGACCGTACGGCATCTGCAGCACCCGGCCGACGTCACGCAACACCGCACGCGCTTGCAGCTTTCCGTGCGTGATGATCTGCGCGACGCGATCCGATCCATATTTCTTCTGCACGTAATCGATGACGCGATCCCGCTTCTCCTGGCAGAAATCGACGTCGAAGTCCGGCATCGAAATACGTTCGGGATTGAGAAAGCGTTCGAAAAGAAGCCCGAACCGCAACGGATCAAGATCGGTGATCGTCAGCGCGTAGGCAACGAGCGAACCGGCACCGGAGCCGCGCCCCGGCCCGACCGGGACGCCGTTGGCCTTCGACCATTTGATGAAGTCGGCAACGATCAGAAAGTAGCCCGGAAACTTCATCTGCGTGATAACGTCAATCTCATATGAAAGACGCTTCTCGTAGTCGTCGACGCTGTATCCGGGTGCCGTGCCGTGCGCCGTCAATCGGCGCTGCAATCCTTCTTTCGCCTGGTTCTTCAGCTCCGCGGCTTCGAGTCGGAAATTCTCGATCTCACTCAGGCTGTCGTCGCCGGGAACGAAACGCGGCAATATCGGCTTTCGTCCGAGCGGACGCGCCGAGCACCGCAACGCGATCTCGACGGTGTTGCTCAGCGCTTCGGGAAGATCCGCAAAAAGCGCAGCCATTTCGACTTCGGTTTTGAGATAATGCTCGGCACTGGCGCGACGCCGGTTGTCCTCGACGACATAGCGTCCGTCCGCGATGCATAGCAGCGCGTCGTGGGCTTCATGGTCGGCGCGCGAGGCGAAATAGCATTCGTTCGTCGCGGCAATCGGGATACGGCGGTCATAGGCAAGATCGAGAAGATCCGGCTCAACCTCCGCCTCCTCAGGCAATCCGTGACGCTGAACTTCGATATAGAGACGGTCGCCAAAAATCTTTTCAAGCGTCTTCAGCCGCTCGACGGCAAGATCATGCTGACCATCGCGGAGAGCGGTGTCGATCGGCCCCTGCGGGCCTCCCGTCAAAGCGATGATGCCTTCCGAGAATTCTTCGATGCGGGCGATCTTCACGTGCGTCGGCTCATCCGGCGCAGGCTCGAAGTAAAGCGATTTCGAAAGCCGCATCAGCCGCTTCAACGGCCCGATGATGCCGTCGACGTCCGTATTTGCGCCGCGCCAGCGTCCCGCTTTGCGCCAAACGGTATTCACCGCGCCGATGCGTCGCGCCAGCGGATCTACCAGATCCAGATAGCGCAGGATCTTCTGCTTGTGTGGAATCGTAAC
>JAICLG010000309.1 GCA_025927515.1 Hyphomicrobium sp. | reverse complement strand
TCTCTCCCGGGCCGCCCTTGTGAAAGACGAGCGCAATCTCGATCGCTTCGACCAGGTCTTCGGACACGTCTTCAAAGGCCTTGAACTGACCTCCGAAGGCATCACCGCCGAAATCCCCGAAGAATGGCTCCGCCGCATGTCCACGCTCCACCTGAGCGATGAGGACAAGAAGCGCATCGCTGAGCTGGGCGGCTGGGACAAGATTATGGAGGAGCTAAAAAAGCGCCTGGCCGAACAGAAAGAAAGGCATCAGGGCGGCAACAAGTGGATTGGCACCGGTGGCACATCGCCGTTCGGTGCTTACGGTTATAATCCCGCAGGCATTCGCATCGGCCAGCAAGAAAGTCGCCATCGGCGTGCGATCAAAGTTTGGGACAAACGCGAGTTTAAGGATCTTGCCGGCACCGCCGAGATCGGCACGCGCACAATCAAGGTCGCCCTACGGCGCCTCCGCCAATTTGCGCGCACCGGCGCCGCTTCCGAGCTTGACCTCGAAGGCACCGTGCGAGGAACCTCGGAAAAAGGTTATCTCGACGTCCACATGCGGGCCGAGCGCCACAATGCGATAAAGCTTTTGATGTTCTTCGACATCGGCGGCTCGATGGACGATCACATCAAGGACGTCGAGGAGCTTTTTTCCGCCGCACGCTCGGAATTCAAACACCTCGAATATTATTACTTCCACAACTGCTTGTACGAGAGCGTTTGGAAGCACAACGCGCGCCGCTACACCGACAAGACCGACACTTGGCAGGTGCTCAACACCTATCCCGCGGACTACAAGGTCATCTTCGTTGGTGATGCCTCGATGAGCCCGTACGAGATCACTGTTCCCTGCGGCTCCGTCGAGCACATGAACGAAGAGCCGGGCGCCCTCTGGTTGAATCGCGTGACGGACATCTACAAGCATGCCGTATGGCTCAATCCGCTGGATCAGCGCCACTGGGATTGGACGCCTTCCGTGGACATGGTCCGAAGCCTGATGGAGGGACGCATGTACCCGCTGACCCTGGAAGGGCTGGACGCCGCGGTGCGCGCCCTGATGCGCTGAAGCCTGGTGTTCGTGCGGATGCTCATCCTGAGCTATTGCAGTGCAAAGATCACGGAGAAATGGCTAGGCGCAGTTGACCTGCCGCTTCGGCTTTGCCATTGGAATAAGCAATTGGGAAGGGGGATATCCCAAATGCAAATCACGCGGTTTCTTTTCGTAGCCTTAGCGGCAGGAAGTCTTGCTGGCTGCGGCGCCAGCTTGTCTAAAGTAACGACGGGCTCGCTGTTCGGAGGCGGCGCGAAGGCTGCCAGCACGGTCGACCGGAATAATGACCCGGTCGAGCGCACGATGGACGTCGCAGCGACCTCTGCGCGCGCGCTCAAGTGCGGCTATAACTTCGATCCCATCAAACTCAAGAACGACTTCCTCAACACGCAAACGGCCGGCAATCCAGCCGACACTGCGAAGCTGACGCAAATCTATGATGCGTCTTTCAACAGCGTCTCCAAAACCGTCGCGGCCAACGCCGATTATTGCTCGGCCGACCGCACGGCGAAAATAAAGCTCGCCCTGAACCGCCATCTGGCGGGCGACTACACCCCTTCCCCGGCCGAACCTAAGGATGATGACACCAGCCTGTTCGGCGGCTGGGGCAAGTCATCGCCCGACGGCCATGGCGCCGACATGCAAGAAGTTTTCCGATAGAACGCGCTCCAAGACCGGCAGAGTCGTAGCGCTCCGGTTTTCAGTGCGCATCGGAGATGACATCATGCAGCAGATCCTCTGGGCTGAAGTCATCATCAAAGCCGCGATCGGTGCACTGCTGATCGTCGCTCCGCTCACCTCGAGTTCGGTACTTGGATTGGCTCGGCCGAATACCGGGTTTTGGCCGCGCCTTTGCGCTGGAGTGCTCTTCGGCATTGCCGCTGGTACGTGGCTCGGAATAGCATTCCCCAACGTTCATGGCGCAATCGGACCCGGAGGCTTGATCCCAATCAACCTTGCAGCCGCGTCCATGCTGATCGTCGCGCTGATCCTTGGGCACGCGGCGCCATCGCGACGGGGCAACGTCACGGTAGGCCTGTGCGCAATCATCCTTCTCGCCTTTGCATTTCTCGAAATCGCACATCTGTAAGCCAGGCCTTCACGACCTGCGTGTAACCGTCGCCTAACGATTGCGGGCTACAACGACGTCTCCCAAGCGCTGACCGACGCGCAAGCCTCTCATTCGTAGGCCATCATGGACGCCGCAGTCCGTTCGCTAACATCATCCGATCTGCCGCGGGCGGCTACCCACAGCACGCAAAACTCGGTTCGAAAGAATGCCGGCTGCGACCTTGAATTGGCGTTGATCACCACCCGCCACGACTTCGACGCTCTCGAAGATGATTGGAACGCCCTTTTCCAGCGCGCCGGAAAACCGATTCATGTTTTCCAGACGTTCAATTTCGCTTGGCATTGGGCCAACCATAATCTTGCTCGAGGCAGCGAACGCCGCGGCGCCAGCCTTTCGATCGTCACCGGTCGGCGGCATGGTCGCCTCGTCATGATCTGGCCGCTCGTCTCGGAACGCATACACGGCGTGAGGCAGACCTTCTGGCTTGGAGAACCCGTCGCGCAATATGGCGACGTCCTCATCGACGAGGAGCCCGACGCGCAGGAAATTATCCGCGCCGGGTTCGACTTCCTTAGTCGGCACATCGCGACGGACGTCTTTCGCCTGCGCCGCGTACGTGCCGATGCGAATGTCGCGCCCCTGATGGCAGAAATCAGAGCGCAGATCGCGGATCGGCAGTTCGCGCCCTACATGGATCTGTCGAGCGCGAAAAACTTTGCCGCCTTCGAGGAGCGTTATACGAGTCGGGCACGCAGAAATCGCCGCCGCTTGATCCGCCGCCTCGAAGAGAAAGGCCCCGTCGAATTCGTCCGCTTCCACGGAGGTTGCGAGGCCGGCGATCTCGCGAGCCAAGCGATCGCCGCCAAAGCCGAATGGCTCAAAGATCGCGGACTGGTTTCGGCAGCGCTTGCCGATCACCGGACGACCGAACTTTTCAGAGATCTCGCAACAGGATCCGAAAAGCCGGTCTCATGCATCGTCTCGGCGCTCAAAAGCAACGGAGAAGATGCAGCATTCGAAATTTCGTTCACGTGCAAAGGGCGTCTCGTCATCCACGTGATGGCTTTCCGGTTGGATTATGAGAAGGCTGGCGTCGGCGTCCTGCTGCTCGAACAAAATATCAAGCAGGGCTATACCGAGAACCTCGCCGTCTACGACATGATGGCGCCCGGCGATCCCTATAAGCTCGATTGGTGCGATAAATCGGAGCCGGTCGTCGATTGGCTGAAACCGATAAGCGCGAAAGGCTTTCTCTACGCGCGCATCTATCTTGGTTTTCTGCGCGGCCGTCTGAAATCCGCCTTCAAAGCAATGCCGCAACCGCTTCGCCGAATGCTGCGCAACGCTGCGTCCGCCTGAGCCGCCGCGAGCGTTTTACTTCAC
>JAICLG010000328.1 GCA_025927515.1 Hyphomicrobium sp. | reverse complement strand
CACAGGCAAGTTGTCCGTTTTCCAGCCACAACGTGTTGGCGGCATTGACCGCGACGGCCGACGGATCGCGGATCGCGGAGGCCGCGAATGCGGCTTCCTTATGTGGAACCGTGACGTTGCAGCCTCGCAAGCCTTGTGTTTCGAGCGACTGCAAAAACGCGTGCAGGTCTTCCGGCTTGACGGGTTCTTTCGAATAGGAGCCTTCGATTCCGTATTGGCGCAACCAATAGTTATGGATGATCGGCGAGCGCGAATGAGAAATGGGCCAGCCGATGACGCAGGCGCGCTTCATGCGGAAACCATGCCCTCGTGACGCAGGCGCGCGAGCAGCTCAAGCAGCGGGATGCCGAGAATCGTGAAATAGTCGCCGTCGATCTGTTCGAAGAGTTGCACGCCCGGTCCTTCAATCTCGTAACAGCCGACGCTTTGCAGAGCGCGTTCTCCCATCTTTCCGAGATAGCATCCAAGAAATTCATCGGAGAACGAGCGAACCGTCATTTCTGCGAATGAGGTGGTTTGCCAGTGGACGGTTCCGTTGCGTGCGAGCGCGACCGCCGAGATCAGTTCGTGCGTTCGACCGCGAAGCATCGTCAATATCTCGCGCGCTTCGGCGAGATTTTCGGCTTTTCCAAAAATCTTGCCACCCAGCGCCAAGACCTGGTCGGCGCCGATGACAAGCGCACCGCGGTGCATTTCGGAAACGAGGCGCGCTTTTTCTGTTGCGAGCACGCTCGCAATGTCTGCACCTTCTGCCCCGGTCGTCGCGTCCAGAATGGCATCGCGAATGGTTGCTTCGTCGATGTTCGCCGGCACAACGTCGAAAACGAGGCCCGCCGATTGAAGCAGGGAACGGCGCGCCGCGCTGGCAGACGCGAGGATCAACCGGCTCGCCTCAGGCATGAGACGGCTCCGATTCCGATTTCAGACCAGATCTGCGATCTTGCAGGAGTTTCAGGATCATCGTCGCCGATTCTTCAATCGAACGGCGCGTGACATCAATGATCGGCCAGCCGTATTGGGCCGCGAGTTTGCGCGTGTAGGCAATCTCAGCCGAGATCAAATCGCGATCGACGTAGGTTTCGAGATCGCGATCCGCCATCAGCACGGCCCGGTTGCGGCGGACGTCGGCAATACGATCAACGTTTGCAATCAAGCAGACGACAAAGGCTGTGTGCGGTTCCAGGAGTTGCTCAGGCAGCGGCACCTGCGGGACCAGCGGCAGGTTCGTGGTCTTATAGCCACGCTGAGCGAGATAAAGACTCGTGGGCGTCTTCGATGTGCGCGAAATGCCGAGCAGGACGATGTCGGCCTCGCTGAGATTGTTCGGCAGACGGCCGTCGTCGTGGGCCATCGTGAAATTCATCGCATCGATGCGGCGGAAGTAATCGGCATCGAGAACGTGCTGTCCGGCGACGGTCGGCGTCTGCGGCGCGCCCAGATAGCTTTCAAAGATTTTCATAATCGGCTGCAGCACCGCGAGGCAGGGAATCTTGAGTTCGTGGCAATGCTTCTCAAGTTCGTCCGCAAGCACTTTATTGACCACGGTATAGAGAACGATGCCGGGCTCCTGGGCGATGTCGCTCAACACGCGCTTCAGTTGCCGTTGCGTACGAACGAGCGGATGCACGTGCTCGATGGCGCGAATGTTCTGGTACTGGACCGTCGCCGCTTTGGCGATCGCAACCAACGTTTCACCGGTCGCATCCGACACAAGGTGCATGTGGAACATGCTTGGCAGCGCCATGATCGTACCGTCTCTTAAAATCCGAGCTGGAGCGTGTTCAAAACTGCGGCGTTATCCCAAGGACGAGGTGACCGTGTCCGGGTTGAAAGAACAACAAACGTTTCGCCCACGGCGATACCCACATCTCGCCGAAAGAGAAAGAGATTGTTCGACGATCGGCCGTCCCGAGGACAAACTGATCTGTCCGACGGTCATATGGCAGTTGTCAACAAAGACTGCACAAAGGTTGGTCCTGCAGGCGTCCAGCAAGTCCCTGATTAACGGGGGCGTTTTGGCTCTATTGCCTTGGAGGGCAGAAAAGCTCTATCGGTCGGGGTATCACATCTTTGGTGTCGGCAGTCTGTGGATTGAAAGGGGATGAGTGTGAGATCCCCGATTACCCCTGCCCTAAGAGTCATAAAAGTAACTTTCAGAAAATTCTGAATTTCTAAGTGAAGGGAGTGACGTGGTGCGTGATCTCGATGGCGAAGCCTCCGAACGGCGGTTCCTGTTGCCGTTTGCAGGCAAGGCTGTTTCACCACCTCCCGTGTGGCTGATGCGCCAAGCCGGGCGTTATCTTCCGGAATACCGGAAGGTGCGTGCGGAAGCCGGAAGTTTTCTCAAGCTGTGCTACACGCCCGAGCTTGCGGCCGAAGTGACGCTGCAGCCGATCCGGCGTTTTGGTTTCGACGCTGCGATCCTGTTTTCCGATATCCTGGTCGTGCCCGATGCGTTGGGACAGGCGGTCCGCTTCGAGGAAGGCGAGGGCCCGCGGCTCGATCCTATTCGAGGTCTTGAAGATCTCGCCCGACTCGCCCTATCGAAAACCGGTGCGAAGTTTTCGCTCGTCTCAGAGACGGTCGAGCGCTTGCGACATGAGCTGCCGGGCGGAACGGCGCTAATCGGATTTTGTGGGGCGCCGTGGACAGTCGCAACGTATGTCGTCGAAGGCAGGGGATCGTCCGATCAAAGCGCGGCGCGGCATTGGGCCTATCGCGATCCGGACGGCTTTGCGCAGCTCATCGCGCTTTTGACGGAAGCCTCGATTGAATACCTTTCGGGCCAGGTGCGCGCCGGAGCCGATGCGCTGCAGATTTTCGATAGCTGGGCGGGAAGTCTCGCAGATGATCAGTTCGAGCGTTGGGTTATCGAGCCAACTGCGAAAATTGTGCAAGCGATCAGGGGACGGCATCCCGGCGTTCCGATCATCGGGTTTCCGCGCGGTGCGGCGTCGTTCCTTCGACGCTACATAGATGCCACGGGTGTCCACGGCGTCAGTTGCGATACCTCATGTCCCCTCAACGTGATGCAGGCGACGGCACAAGGCGGAACGGTCGTGCAGGGCAATCTCGATCCGTTGCTGTTGATGACCGGAGGTGACGCACTCGATCGCCGGGTCGATCGCATTTGTGAGACGATGGCGGGCCTGCCGTTCGTCTTCAATCTCGGGCACGGCATTGTTCCCAATACGCCGCCCGAGAATGTCGCTCGCGTCGTCGAGCGGGT
>JAICLG010000101.1 GCA_025927515.1 Hyphomicrobium sp. | reverse complement strand
GGCGATAGTGGCATTCATCGCCGCGGCGTGGCACGTGGAGCGGCGTGCGAGCTATCTTTATCTGCCCTATCTGGCGTGGGTGTCGTTCGCGGCGGCGCTCAATTTCGCGATCTGGCGGATGAACTGAGGCGAGCGGGCAGGCGGCACGGGCTGCGGCAGACTGGCTTTCTGGGCGCGCGGCTGCAGCGATGCGGCCGTTGCAGCCTCCCGCGTATTCGCGTAGGGGATGGCCTTGAATAAGAGGGCCTCGCGAACTTTGACCGACACCGTTCTCATCATAGATTTCGGCAGCCAGGTAACGCAGCTTATTGCGCGGCGCGTGCGCGAGTGCGGCGTCTACTCGGAAATTCATCCCTATCAGAATGCCGACGAAGCCTTCACCAGGCTCAAGCCGAAGGCCGTCATTCTGTCGGGCGGTCCGGCGTCGGTGACGGAAGACGGGTCGCCGCGCGCTCCGGCGGATGTTTTTTCGTCCGGCATCCCGGTGCTCGGTATTTGCTACGGCCAGCAGACGATGGCCGAGCAACTCGGCGGCAAGGTCGAAGCTGGGCATCATCGGGAGTACGGACGGGCGTTCCTGTCGATCGACACGCAGAGCCCGTTGTTCGAGGGGTTCTGGGCACCGGGAACGCGCCATCAGGTCTGGATGAGCCACGGCGATCGCGTGACGCGCCTGCCGGACGGTTTTCAAGTCATCGCGACGAGCGAGAATGCGCCGTTTGCGGTCGTGGCGGATAAGCGCCGGCACTTCTACGCGGTGCAGTTTCATCCCGAGGTCGTCCATACGCCGGACGGCGCCAAGCTAATCTCGAATTTCGTTCACAAGATCGCCGGGCTGAAGTCGGATTGGACGATGGCTGCCTACCGCCGCGTGATGATCGAGAAGATCCAGGCGCAGGTCGGCAAGGGTCGCGTCATTTGCGGTTTGTCGGGCGGCGTCGATAGCGCCGTCGCTGCGGTTCTTATTCATGAGGCGATCGGCGATCAGCTCACCTGCGTGTTCGTCGATCACGGCCTGATGCGCCTTGGCGAAGCCGATGAGGTTGTCGGCCTCTTTCGCGATCACTACAACATTCCGCTCGTCCACGTCGATGCGTCGAAGCTCTTTCTCGATGCGCTCGCAGGCGTCTCCGATCCCGAGACGAAGCGCAAGACGATCGGCAAGCATTTCATCGATGTCTTCGAAGCCGAGGCGAAGAAGATCGGCGGCGCATCTGGTGGCGCTCCGGGTGCCGACGCTGCACCCGCGCAGTTCCTGGCGCAGGGGACGCTCTATCCGGATGTCATCGAAAGCGTCTCGTTTACGGGTGGCCCGTCGGTCACGATCAAATCGCATCATAATGTCGGCGGTTTGCCCGAGCGCATGAACATGAAGCTCGTCGAGCCATTGCGCGAGCTTTTCAAGGATGAAGTCCGGGCGCTGGGTCGGGAGCTTGGGTTGCCGGAAGCGTTCGTGGGGCGGCATCCGTTTCCGGGGCCGGGTCTTGCCATTCGCATTCCGGGAGAAATCACGCGCGAAAAGCTCGACATTCTTCGGCAAGCCGATGCGATCTACCTCGACGAGATCCGCAAAGCCGGGCTTTACGATGCGATCTGGCAAGCCTTCGCCGTGTTGCTTCCGGTGCGCACGGTTGGCGTCATGGGCGACGGCCGCACCTACGATCACGTTCTTGGCCTGCGCGCCGTGACGTCAGTCGACGGCATGACGGCCGACTTTTTCCATTTCGATATGGCGTTTCTCGGCCGTGTCGCGACGCGGATCATCAACGAGGTGCGCGGCGTCAACCGCGTCGTCTACGACGTTACCTCGAAGCCACCCGGCACCATCGAGTGGGAGTGAGGCGCGACCGGAACGCCGCGGGTGGCCTGCACCGGCGCTTCGTTCCCGTCGCGTGCCCATCAGTCATCTTGAGCAGAAGAGACTTGCACTGAGTAGAGGGAAGCTCGCGGGGGGGCCTTGAAGGGCCCAAGGCGGTCCCCTGTTAAAAATTGTTCATTTTGCCTGAAGATTAGGCTACGACCACGTCACAAATCCCAAAAAATCGGAATGTGCAGATCGTGGTCCATATTGATGAGAAGTTGGAGCCCATCCTTGCAGAAGTTCTGCGCAGGAATGCGGGCGAAGAGGAATTCCACCAGGCCGTCAAGGAAGTGCTTGAAAGTCTTGGCCGCGTCGTGGCGAAACATCCGCGCTATGCCAATCATGCCTTGATCGAACGGCTTTGCGAGCCGGAGCGTCAGATCATCTTCCGCGTGCCGTGGGTGGACGATGCCGGGCAAGTGCGGATCAATCGCGGCTTCCGGGTGCAGTTCAACTCGGCCCTCGGCCCCTACAAAGGCGGTCTGCGTTTCCATCCTTCCGTCAATGTCGGCATCATCAAGTTTCTCGGCTTCGAGCAGACGTTCAAGAACGCGCTGACCGGCATGCCGATCGGAGGCGGAAAGGGCGGGTCCGACTTCAATCCGCGCGACCGCTCCGAAGGCGAGATCATGCGGTTCTGTCAATCGTTCATGACCGAACTCCATCGTCACCTCGGCGAGTATATCGATGTGCCGGCCGGCGACATCGGCGTGGGCGGCCGTGAGATCGGCTTCATGTTCGGCCAGTACAAGCGTTTGACCAATCGGTACGAGGCGGGCGTTCTGACGGGAAAAGGCCTCGTCTATGGCGGTTCGCGCGCCCGCACCGAAGCGACCGGCTACGGCGCAACGTATTTCGTGCAGAGCATGCTGGCGACGAAAGATCAGTCATTCGACGGCAAACGCGTGGTGGTTTCGGGTTCGGGCAATGTCGCCATCTACGCGATGGAAAAAGTTGCCGAGTTCGGTGGCAAGGTCGTGGCCTGCTCGGATTCCAACGGATACGTCATCGACGAGCAAGGAATTGATCTCGATCTGGTCAAAGAGATCAAGGAGATTCGGCGTGAGCGCATCGTCGAATACGCCCGTCTCAAGGGCTCCGGCGTGCATTACATCAAAGGTGGATCTGTCTGGGATGTTGCTTGCGAGGTTGCGATACCTTCCGCCACGCAGAACGAGCTGAGCGGAAACGACGCGCGCACGCTGGTCCGCAATGGCGTCGTCGCGGTGGGCGAGGGCGCCAACATGCCGTGCACGCCGGAGGCGGTGCGGATCTTCCGGGAGGCGGGCGTGTTGTTCGGGCCGGGCAAGGCCGCCAATGCCGGGGGCGTCGCGACGTCGGCGCTTGAGATGCAGCAGAATGCGTCACGCGACAGTTGGACATTCGAGCAGACCGAGACGCGTCTCGCCAACATCATGCGCGATATTCACGACCGCTGCGCCGAAACTGCCAGCGATTATGGTGCGCCAGGCGACTACGTGCTCGGCGCGAACATCGCCAGTTTTGTTCGCGTTGCGGAGGCCATGGAAGCGCTCGGCGTGATCTGAGATCTTCGCAGGGATTTCAAACCTTCGCAGCCGCTTTGTCCTGCAGCGCGGCCACAGCGACGATTCACTGACGACGCAGGGGACTGCGAATTATCGAACTCCCTGCGGGAACAATCGAGTGGGAATAGACGAACACAGGATGTCGAAGCGGACGCGGCGGTTGCGTGCTACGGCCGTGGCGCTCCTCGTTATTGCCGGCTGCGTGAACTATTTCGACCGCGCCGCCGTCGCGGTCGGCAATCCAGAGATTCGCGCCGAACTCGGGCTTTCCTACAGCGAGATGGGCCTGCTTCTGTCGGCCTTCGCGTGGAGCTACGGCTTGGCGCAGATCCCGGCCGGGTCTTTGGTCGACCGTTTCGGTCCGCGCCGTACGCTGGGCTTCGGCATGATCCTATGGTCGGTCGCGCAGCTCGCTGCCGCTGCCGTATCGTCGCTCAATCAGTTTGTCGTGGCGCGCGTCGCGCTGGGATTGGGAGAGTCTCCCATGTATCTCGGCGGGGCGCGTGTGTGCTCGGATTGGTTTCCGCTCAAGGAACGGGCGCTGCCGATCTCGATCTTTAATGCGTCGTCGGCGCTGGCTCCGGCGTTGGCTCCGCCGCTCTTGACGTGGTTGATGGTGGTCTATGGCTGGCGCGTCATGTTCATTGTTGCGGGCGTTGCCGGATTTGCAGTTGCCGTCCTGTGGGCGATCCTCTATCGCGCGCCGGAAGACGCTCAAATTCCCGTCGCAGACATCGAAGATATCCGCCGCGAGGACGGTGAGCCGGCGCATCAGTTCGGGTGGCGCCAAGTCGTCTGGCTGCTGGAATTTCCAACGACCTGGGGCATGTTCCTCGGCTTTTTCGGCGTCGTCTACATCTCGTGGTTCTATGCGACGTGGCTTCCGGGGTATCTCGAAGCAGCGCGCCATCTGAGCGTCGCGAGTGCGGGCGTGTGGGCAGCCATACCGCTCGGCGCCGGATTTGCAGGCGGCATTTCGGGTGGGCTGATCGCGGATCGGTTGGGACGATCCGGGATGGATGCCGCGGAGGCCTGCAGGTTGCCGATCATCTGGGGGCTTGTCGTTGCAGGCGTAAGTACGATTGGAGCTGCTTACAGTAGCGACATTCGCGTTGCCGTAGGCTTGATGGCCGTTGGCCTCTTTGCGGCAAACGTGTCGTCGAGTTGCGGTTGGGCTCTTGCGGCGGTCATTGCTCCGGCGAATACCGTTGCGACGCTCGAAGCTGTTCAGAATGTTGGTGGGTCGATTGGAGGTGCGCTGGCGCCCTTTCTCACCGGCGTGCTGGTTCAGCAAACGGGCTCGTTCGTTCCGGCGTTCGCATTTGCGGGGATCGTCGCTTTTGCTTGCGCACTCGCCTATTGGGCTATGACCCGCGACAAGATTCTGGTGCCGCCAGCCCAGAATAGGCTTTCGGAAAGCACCGCTTAATTCGCGATGCGGCTCGTCTAGGGGGCATTAGCCAGGGTTTCGCGTGCTGAAACCGTGACTGCAAATGCTCTCTTTACGTCGCCGCCGCTGGTTGGCGCCTATTCGAAAATATCGATTGAAATAACCGATATAACTCGTTGGATCGATGGGTACAAGTCTGTCAGTTGTGACCGGAACCAGAAAGGGTTTACCGGCCATGACGAAGACTACCGTTCGATCGCGAGCGCAAGTCGAGACTACTCGAACACCTCCTCAGACGGAAAAGAAGCGGCAGGCCATTTGGCCCGGCCTGCTGCTGACAGCCGCGATCGCAGCATCGTCGTTCGGCCTTCGGGCTCTGCCGGGCGTGGCAATTTTCAGCCCCATGATCTTGGCCATCTTGCTTGGCATTACGTTTCATAATGCCATCGGCACGCCCCTTGCCGCGAAGGCCGGCGTCGTATTTTCGCTGCGCAGGATCTTGCGCTTTGCGATCATTCTGCTCGGACTGCAGCTGACCGCCCAGCAGGTGGTGGACGTAGGAGCGCGTGGCATCCTCGTCATCGGAGGAACGCTCGTTTGCACGTTCCTGTTCACCGTCTGGCTGGGCCGCATGATCGGCGTGGATCGCAAGCTTGCGGAGCTGATCGCAGCGGGCACCTCGATTTGCGGAGCGTCGGCGGTGATTGCGACGAACACCGTTACCGACGCGCACGATGAGGACGTTGCTTATGCTGTGGCATGCGTCACGGTGTTCGGCTCGATTGCAATGTTCGTTTATCCGCTGCTGCCGGGGCTGTTGCATCTCGATGCTCACGCCTATGGTCTATGGGCGGGCGCATCCATTCACGAGATCGCGCAGGTGCTCGCAGCCGCTTATCAGGGTGGTCAGCAGGCCGGTGACGCAGCTGCGATTGCGAAGCTCTCGCGCGTTGCCATGCTCGCGCCTGTGGTCATCGTTCTCGGAGTACTTGCCGCGCGGCGTGCAAGCAGCGAGGGCCGGACCCAGGGCGGTGCGAAGGTGCCCATGCCCTGGTTCGTTCTGGGATTCATTGCGCTCGTCGGCGTCAACAGCATAGTGACGATCCCGGCCGATGCGAAAGGCATGATCGTTTCGCTGACGACTTTCCTACTATCCATGGCATTGGCAGCCATGGGATTGGAGACGGACGTCGGCAAGCTCAGGGCGAAAGGTCTTCGGCCCTTGATTTTGGGTTTGGCTGCCTTTCTTTTCGTGGCAACGTTCAGCTTGAGTCTTGTCGAGACGGTGATTTGAGGATCGGTCGAGGGGCGACATGACGCTCGAACAGCTTCGTATCTTCATTGCCGTCGCCGAGAGGGAACACGTCACGCAGGCCGCAAAGGCGCTCAACCTGACCCAGTCGGCGACGAGTTCTGCCGTCGCCGCGCTTGAATCGCGTTACGCAACGAAGCTTTTCGATCGCGTTGGCCGGCGCATTATATTGACCCAGGCCGGCAAGCTTTTTCTTGCCGAAGCGAAGGCTGTCGTAGGGCGTGCGGAAGCCGCGGAAAAGGTTCTTGCCGATCTCGCGGGTTTGCAGTGCGGCTCGCTGACGATCGGAACGAGCCAAACGGCCGGCAATTATTGGCTGCCTGCAATCGTCCATACATATAAGGCGCGATTTCCGGGCATCGCCGTCTCGTTGCAAATCGGGAACACGGAAACCGTGGCTGCCGATGTCGCGGCCGGCGTCGCGGATCTGGGGTTCATCGAAGGGGAAATCGACGATCCGGTCCTGTCCGTGACGCCGATCGCAGATGACGAGATGGTTCTCGTGGTTGCTCCAACTCATCCTCTCGCGAAACGCCCTTTGCGGCCCATGTCGCAAATCGCGCAGGCGAGCTGGGTCGTGCGCGAAGTGGGCTCCGGAACGCGTGCCGTTCTGGAATCGGCGGTTTCGAAGCTCGGCATCAAGATGCGTGATCTCGATATTGCGCTCGAACTTCCGTCCAACGAAGCGGTTCGTGGTGCGGTCGAGGCAGGAAGCGGAATCACGATCCTTTCAAAGCTCGTCGTGGCGGCGTCACTCAAAGCGAAGACGCTCGTTGCTCTCGACGTTCAGCTTCCGAAGCGGCGGTTTTTCGCGCTCCGGCACAAGGAGCGATATTTTACCCGTGCGGAGCGGGAGTTTCTGGCAGTCGCGGCCGGTAAGCCCGCGTAGTTGCCGCTTGGCCGCGAGGCAGTGCTCAGCGGTCCGAGGAAATGATCGCCGCAACTTCGGCGCCGGTGGCGTTCCGCGGCAGGGCGAAGAAATTGGCATCGTGATTGAGAGCCTTCTCGAGTTCCGCCTGGAAAGCGGCACGGTCGAGTTCGATGGTTCCGAACTGGCGGAGATGCTCGGTCACGAATTGCGTATCGAGCAGACTGAAGCCGCCGCGGATCAGCCGTGCCGTGAGATGAACAAGGGCAATCTTGGAGGCATCGCGCTCCGTCGAGAACATGCTCTCGCCGAAAAATGCGCTTTTGAGTGCGACGCCATAAAGTCCGCCTACGAGCTCGTCGCCATTCCAGACTTCAACCGTATGGCAGGCGCCGAGGTCGAAAAGTTCGCGGTAGAGGGCGCGGATGCGCGTATTGATCCATGTCGACATGCGGCCGATGCGTGGCGCCGCGCAACCGTCGATGACGCGGTCGTAGTCGCTGTCTACCTTGACCGTCCAAGGCGTCGTACGGACCGTGCGGAGAAGGCGCCGGGGTAAATGAAACTCGTGGAGCGGAAGCACGCCCCTTTGCTGCGGCTCGATCCAGTAAAGCGCCGGATCGTCGGCGCTTTCAGCCATCGGAAAAATCCCGCAGCTGTAGGCCTTCAGGAGAACCTGCGGGGTAATCTCGAACATCGGATCGTCGCGCGACGCCATACCGGTACTCGCCAAGCGAACTTTCAGACGCGCGCGAAACATATCGCGCAAAGGCAAAGTCTACTTCATCCCCAGATGTTTTTCGAGCCAATGAATATCATAGACGCCATCGACTATGTCGGGATCCTTGATGAGATCTTGAAACAGCGGGATCGTCGTTTCAATGCCGTCGATGACGAACTCCGCTAGAGCGCGGCGCAGACGCATCAGGCAATCGTTCCGCGTTTTACCGTAGACGATGAGCTTGCCGATCAAACTGTCGTAATAGGGCGGAATTCGATAGCCTTGGTAGACGCCGCTGTCGACGCGCACGCCAAGGCCGCCAGGCGGATGCCAATAGGTGATCTGACCCGGCGAGGGCCGGAAATCGCGGGGGTTTTCCGCACAAATCCGGCACTCAATGGCGTGCCCTTTGATTTCGATGTCCTTCTGCGTGAAGCTCAGAGGCAAACCCGCGGCGATGCGAATTTGCTCCAGCACGAGATCGGAACCGGTCACCATTTCCGTGACAGGATGCTCGACCTGCAGGCGCGTATTCATTTCGATGAAGTAGAATTCGCCGTCCTCGAACAGGAATTCGACCGTTCCGGCGCCGCGGTATTTCAGTTTACGCATGGCGTCGGCGACGGTTTTGCCGATCCGCTGCCGCTGGGCCGCGTTGAGTGCAGGCGACGGGCTTTCTTCGAGCACCTTTTGGTGCCGCCGCTGCAGTGAGCAGTCACGCTCGCCGAGATGCACAGCATTTCCCTTGCCGTCGCCGAAGACCTGGATCTCGATGTGGCGCGGCTTCTGGAGATATTTTTCGATATAGACGGCGTCGTCGTTGAATGCCGCCTTGGCCTCGGACCTGGCCGTTGCCAGAGCCGTGCCGAGTTCGGCTGCGGATGCCGCCACTTTCATGCCGCGTCCGCCACCACCGGCAGCGGCCTTGATCAGGACGGGGAATCCCATCTCCTTGGCGATCTTCATCGCCTCGGTTTCACTCGTAACGGCGCCATTGGAACCCGGCACAACCGGGATGCCGAGACGTTTGGCGGTTTCCTTGGCCTCGATCTTGTCGCCCATGATCCGAATATGCTCGGAGGTCGGGCCGATGAAGGTGATCTTGTGCTCTTCGAGGATCTCGGCGAAGCGCGCATTCTCCGAGAGGAAGCCGTAGCCCGGATGGACGGCGTCGGCGCCGGTGATTTCGCAGGCGGTCACAAGAGCCGGGATGTTGAGATAGCTTTCGCGGGCGGGAGGCGGGCCGATGCAGACGCTTTCGTCCGCAAGCCGCACATGCATCGCGTCGGCGTCGGCGGTCGAATGGACTGCGACGGTTGCGATGCCCAGCTCGCGGCAGGCCCGCTGGATGCGTAAGGCGATTTCCCCGCGGTTTGCGATTAAAATCTTATCGAACATCTACACTCCAGCGTCCTTGCCGGCACGTTGCGGACCGGTCGCGCTCTATTCAATGATGATCAAGGGTTCGCCGTATTCCACCGGCTGCGCATTCTCGACAAGGATCGCCTTGACCGTTCCAGCACGAGGCGCGGGGATCTGGTTCATCGTTTTCATGGCTTCGATGATCAAGAGCGTATCGCCCTGATTCACTTTGCTGCCAACGTCGCAGAATGCCGGAGAGCCGGGGTCGGGTGAGCGATAGGCTGTGCCGACCATCGGCGACTTGACGGCGCCCGGATGCTTCGAGAGGTCGCCGGCGAGCGGAGATTGTTTTGGCTCGGCCGATGTGGGTGCCGCAGCTGCAACCGGAGGGGGCGCGACGGCGAAGCTTTGCGAAGGGGGTGCAGCAACGACCGAGATTTTCTTCTTTACCCGGATTTTGAGACCGCTCTTCTCAATCTCGATTTCGGTGAGGCCGGTATCGTTGAGAAGCTCGGCAAGCTCGCGGATCAACTGACCCTCAGTGCTTCCGGCCTTTGGCCCCTGATCTTTTGCGGTCATCAGTCCTCTGTCCTCGAGGTTTATCCGTTTGCGTCCGATTTATAGTCAAGTGCGCACATGAGCGTCACGCCTTATGGGCGGTCTTGAGAATATTCGCCATGGCCTCTACCGCGAGTTCGTACCCTGTGCTGCCCAGGCCGCAGATGACGCCCGTTGCCGCAAGGGAAATGTAGGAATGCTGACGAAACTGATCGCGGCGGAAGATATTCGAGAGGTGCACCTCGATCACGGGCAATTCGGAGGCCTGCAGGGCATCGAGGATCGCGACGGAGGTGTGGGTGTACGCGCCAGCATTGATGATAATGCCCTTGGCTTTTTCCCGCGCTTCCTGGACCCAAGTGACGATTTCGCCTTCGACGTTCGATTGGCGGAAGTCGATTTTCAGCCCGTTGTTTGCGGCCGCCTTTTCGGTGCGCGACCGGAGATCGGCCAGCGTCTCGCTGCCATAGATCGCGGGCTCGCGGACGCCGAGCATGTTGAGGTTGGGGCCGTTCAGGACATAGACGAGAGAGGGCATGATTTCGGAGGTCGCTCAAGCGCCGGGCAGGCCCGGGCCGGTTGTGGAGCCCAGGGTCTACCAGCTTTCCAGCCGTACGCAAAGTCAGCCCCGGGGCCGCGATAAATTCGGCGCCCGGGGCCTTAACAAAAGCCGAAATGATGGCTCGGCCATCGATCAGCAGGTCGTGCAACCGT
>JAICLG010000015.1 GCA_025927515.1 Hyphomicrobium sp. | reverse complement strand
TCTTCCGGCAGGAACGGCGCGTTGCGCGGAAGTAATGGACTGGCAGTCACCTAAAGGCTCTCCTCGTCAGGGTCTCGGCCGGCTCGAATGAAGCGCGGACATAACGTGCTTGTTTCGCGCCGTCGGAAAAGACCCGGCCAGCCCGCCTCTCGGCACCGCCGGCTGCAATTCAGAACAAACCATGGACAGCGGGATCACGATGATGACGTACGTCGATTAACAGCGAGTCTCCCACCATCTCAATAAAGCCTATTTTAGATCCTGTTGGAACAATTTTCTACACGGATGCGGCATTCCACCCCAAATATAAGAATAAAATTCTAATGTGCCAGGATTATTCCATAGCTTGTATAAGCTACTCTCCTCTTGAAGGGCGTCCCCTGCTCACGGCATCGGCTCAAACCAGCCGCAACGCGAGCGCGACGGCTTCGGAAGCTGATCCTCCCGCCTATAGCTAAAAAAGGAGAATGACACCTGCACTGCACTTGCACTGCACTCACACGCAGACGTGATCCTCATTGATTTGAAATGAAGATCTAAATCCCCGATGTATGAGTGCGAAAGCGCGGCCCGGCTTGACATTGTTCAGCCGATCCGCAGATTGGGCCGGCACAACAAGTGTCTGCACCAATCGGGTGGGCCCTCGGCGGGGCTTGCAAGTTGGAAGCAGTTTACCGCTTTGGAGGAAACACTATGAAGGTTTGGACGAAACCCGCTGTTCGCGAGCAGGAAGTCGGTCTCGAAGTCACGAGCTACCTGCCGGCCGAGATCGACCTCATCTAACGGTCGACTTTTCGGTCTCACAAGACGAGTGAGATAACGGCGCGGCGGTCGGTGAGCCTCATCGGCCGCCGCAGTCTTATTCGCTCCAGGAAATAAAAGCGCCCAAGGTTCTGGCGACCCCGCGGGCGCACCAAGAATTCGAAATCGATGATCATAAAAGTGCTCGGGTCCGCCGCTGGGGGCGGTTTTCCGCAGTGGAACTGCAATGGCTTGCAATCAGCCAAAGTGCGTGCCGGTGCGCCGGGATACAAGGCAAGGCTGCAATCATCTCTCGCTGTATCGCAGGACGGAGAGAATTGGGTTCTGCTCAACGCGTCTCCTGACATTCGTCAGCAGATCAACGAAACCCCCGAATTGCATCCGGCGAAGGATGGTCCGAAGCGAAATTCGCCGATCAAAGCCGTCGTCGTCACCAACGCCGACGTCGATCATATCATCGGTCTCGTTGGACTTCGTGAAGCCCAGCCGTTCTCGATCTATGGCTCGGACCTCGTGCTCGCGACGCTGAGCGCCAACTCTGTCTTCAATGTCTGCAATCCTGAAATCGTGCCGCGCATCGAGCTGCCGTTCGAAAAGCCCATTCCTCTCAAAGGCGCCGGAGTCGACATCGGCCTGACGGTCGAAGCCTTTCCGGTCCCCGGCAAAGTCGCACTGTTTCTCGAAAAAGGAAGCGCCGATGCGAATTACGGTAGCCGCGATGGCGACACCATCGGCCTCAAGGTGACGGACGCGAAAACCGGCAAGGCGTTCTTCTACATTCCGGGCTGTGCCGAAATCGACCCGCCGCTCGCCGATCGCATTCGCGGCGCCGACCTCATCTTCTTCGACGGCACGCTGTTCGAGGACGATGAAATGATCAAGCAAGGACTTCTGGATAAAACCGGCAAACGCATGGGGCATATGTCCCTGTCGGGTCCAGAGGGATCGATCGCTGCATTCAGCAAGCTCGGCGTGAAGCGTAGAATTTACGTTCACATCAACAATTCCAATCCAGTTCTGAATGAAAACTCGGAAGCGCGTAAAGTCGTCGACGCCGCCGGATGGGAGGTCGGTTTCGACGGCATGGAGGTCCGCCTATGAACCCTGTCAGTCTTGAGAGAAAATCGGCTGAGCTGCGCGGCAACGAGCTGCTGCAGGCGGCCGACTTCGAAGCGGCACTCCGCGCCGTCGGGCCGGAACGCTATCACGACCTGCATCCGTTCCATCACATGCTGCACGGCGGCAAGCTGAATAAGGGACAGGTGCAGGCATGGGCGCTCAACCGCTATTGCTATCAGTCGGCCGTGCCGCGCAAGGACGCCGCCCTGATCAGCCGCGTTTACGATCGCGAGCTTCGCCGCGATTGGACGCATCGTCTGCTCGATCATGATGGCCTGCCGCCGGACGAGCCGGGTGGCATCGAACGCTGGCTGGTTCTGACGGATGGCCTCGGTCTCGATCGCGAATATGTCATTTCCCGGCGCGGCGCGCTCCCGGCGACGATCTTCGCGGTTGAGTCCTACGTGACCTTCGTTCGCGAGCAGCCGCTGACCATCGCCGTCGCATCCTCGCTCACCGAGCTGTTCGCGCCCAAAATTCACAAAGAGCGCATCGCCGGCATGCTCGAAAACTACAATTTCATCGACGATAAAGTGATGGCCTACTTCAAGCGCCGCCTGACCCAGGCGCCGCGCGACGCCGACTTCGCATTACAATACGTGCTGAAGAATGCCCGTACGCGCGACGAGCAGGAAGCTTGCATCGATGCCGTGCGCTTCAAGTGCAATGTGCTCTGGGTACAGCTCGACGCCCTCTACCATGCCTACGTCGACGGCCACGTCCCGCCGGGCGCATTCCGGCCGGAGGCTTGACGATGGAAGCCGGAGCAGGAGCACAACGCACCCGCATCATGGTCGTACCGGAGTCGAAGCCGGGACTGCCGCCGCACATCAAGTTGCGCCACGACGCGGGCCGTGGCCGCTGGCACGTGCTCGCCCCCGAACGCGTGTTCGAGCCGGACCCGATCGCTATCGAAATTTTGAAACGCTGTGATGGCGTGACGACGGTCGCGCAGATCGCGGCTGATCTCGCAAAAGAGTACAACGCGCCACTGCAGGAAATTCTTACAGACACTATATCTATGCTGCAGGAGCTTTCCGATAAGGGCGTCATCAAAGCCTAGGAAAATCGGGATGAAACGGAGCTGACGTTATGAACGAAATTGCACCGTTAGAGCAGTTCTCTGAGGCCCCAGTGGTCGAGGCATGCGCACGCGCACCGGTCGGCTTGCTCGCCGAGTTGACGCATCGCTGTCCGCTGCAGTGTCCTTACTGCTCAAATCCTCTCGAACTCGAGCGCGTCAACCAGGAGCTGACAACGGCCGAGTGGCAAGACGTGATGCGCCAGGCCGCTGAGCTGGGCATCCTCCAAATCCATTTGTCGGGCGGCGAACCGACAGTCAGAAAAGATCTCGAAGACATCGTCGAAGTCGCAGCGAAGGCCGGGCTCTACACCAACCTCATCACGGCCGGCGTAACGCTGACACGCGATCGATTGAAGAGACTGAAAGAGCTAGGGCTCGATCACGTCCAGCTATCGATTCAGGACGTGGACGATGCCAACGCCGAAAAGATTTCAGCCTACAAAGGCGGTCTCGCCAAGAAGCGCGAGGTCGGCAAGTGGGTCCGCGAATTGGATATGCCGTTGACCATCAACGCTCCGATCCATCGCCATAACATCGAGAACCTGCCCAACATCATCAACTTCGCCGTCGAGTTGGGTGCCGGGAGGATCGAGGTCGCGAATATCCAGTACTACGCCTGGGCCTTGAAGAATCGCGCCAGCCTGATGCCGACGCGCGCTCAGGTTCTGAAGAGCGCCGAGATCGTAGAGGAAGCCAAGGAGCGCCTGAAGGGCATCATGGTCTTCGACTTCGTCGTGCCGGACTATTATGCAAAAACCCCGAAGCCCTGCATGGGCGGCTGGGGCCGCGGCGTCATGAACGTCACGCCGCAAGGCAAGGTCCTTCCGTGCCACGCGTCGGAGACGATCCCCGGCCTCATCTTCGACAACGTCAAGGACAGGCGTCTCGCCGACATCTGGCTTCACGGCCAGGCGTTCGAGAAATATCGCGGAACCAGCTGGATGAAGGAACCGTGCCGGAGCTGCCCGCGCCGAGAGATTGATTTTGGCGGCTGCCGTTGTCAGGCAATGGCTTTCACGGGCGACGCGGCGAATACCGATCCGGCCTGCCACTTCTCACCCCATCATGCTGCCTTCGTCGCCGCAGCCGAGACTGAGAGCGCCGAGGCAGCGCCGCCAGCTTTCGTCTATCGCCGCATGGGCGGACCCAAAACGCCTTCAAAATAGGCCGAATGGCCTAAGCTGCTGCTCTGTCTTCGCAATTACCCGCCTCCTGAACGCAGGTGCGTCATTCTGTTCTCCTGCTGTTCAGAAAAAAAATGCCATTGTGCGCGAGCTAAGTTATGAGTTGCGCGTTTGATTAGCGTTGCTCAAGGCGAAACGGGAAGGAAGCTCAGGATGCGCAAGTGGATTTTGGCGGTTGCCATGATCGCCGCAGTACCGGTCGCGGCGAATGCCGCAGACGCGGAAGCCGGCAAAACGGTTTTTAACAAGTGCAAGGCCTGCCACAAGGTCGACAAGAACGCCGTAGGTCCCCACCTCGGCGGCGTTGTCGGACGTAAGGCGGCGTCTGTGCCGGACTACAACTATTCGGCCGCTCTGAAGAAGTCCGGCATCACTTGGGACGAAGCCTCTCTCGACAAGTGGCTGCAAGGGCCCAGCAAGGATGTTCCGGGCACGAAGATGATCTTCCCCGGACTCAAGGAGCAGGCGGATCGCGACAACCTGATCGCATATCTCAAGACGCTGAAAGCGCCCTGAGCTTTAGTTCAGTCGTATCGAAAAGCGCCGCGAAGGGGTTTCTTCGCGGCGTTTTTTTATGCCCTTTAACATGCTTGAACTTCCCGACCTTTGTCGCCTCCCCTCACTCCATGGCCGGGCCTGACCCGGCCATCCAGAACCGCACAACCAACGTTCTCAGTAGCTACCCTGGATGGCCGCCTCGGAGGGCGG
Organism: Hyphomicrobium sp.; assembly: GCA_025927515.1. Taxonomy (GTDB): domain Bacteria; phylum Pseudomonadota; class Alphaproteobacteria; order Rhizobiales; family Hyphomicrobiaceae; genus Hyphomicrobium_B. The sequence continues at coordinate 13,423 of JAICLG010000015.1, read as the reverse complement.
CCATGACGTTCTCGGGAGAGATGATGGCTAGTCGAGCGGCTGCACGTCGCTCGCATCGAGCTTCGACAGCAACTCATCGAGCGACGCTCCGGCAATCTTCAGCTCGGGTGCAACGTCCTTGAGCGGAACAAGAACGAAAGCGCGCTCAGCGATCCGCGGATGCGGAACGATCAGGTCCGGCTCATCGAGCTTCACATCGCGATACGTCAGAACGTCTACGTCGATATTCCGCGGGCCCCAGCGACGCGTGCGCACGCGCGCCATATCGTTTTCGACGGCTTGGCAACGGTGAAGCAGTTCATGCGGCGACACGTTCGTGCGAACGGCGATGCAGGCGTTCACGAACCAATCCTGGTCGGTCACGCCCCAAGGCGCCGTCCGATAGAATCGCGAGCGCGCGACGACTGTAATGGTGCCGTCCGCCGTCAGACGCTCGATCGCTTCTTCGATATTGTCGACTCTGTCGCCGATGTTCGAGCCGAGCCCCAGCGTCGCATCGAACGCGGGACTCGGCTTGCTCATAGTTTCTGAAGTATCGGCCGTTTCCGACATCATCACAGCTGTTCAGTCGTACTTGATGTAAGCGAACCGCTGATCGCCGTGCGGCGTCCCTTCGAGGCCCTTGCCTTCCTTGCCCGGCTGCCAATGCACGACGTCCTCGATTTTCTTCGCCAATTCGAGGTCCTTCGCGGTGATACCCTTTGCCGTGTGCGTCATCAGCCGCACCTCGACCCAGGCGTATGATGCCGTGATATCAGGATGATGCCACGCGGCTTCGGCAAGATGCCCGACGGTATTGATAACCATCAGCGTACCTTTCCAACCCGCCGTCTTGTAGGTGCGGCGAATCCATCCATCCTCAAGCTTCCATGCCGGTAGATTAGCTTGTAACCAAGCCTTAACATCTGCCTCGGACATCGGTTTTTCCCGTTCGGCGCTCATCTTGCCCTTGTGCTCCTTTTGTCGGACAACTCGGCTCGAAGCCTACCGCCGCTTCACCCGCCAACGCAAACGCGATGCGGTAGCATGAATACCCCAAAGAAAGGAATTCCGCTTCGTGAGGCTTTCTTCCGCGCTTACGGCAACGATCCGCGTTACGGCACCTGCGCGACTCCACCTTGGCTTTCTCGACTTGAACGGCGCACTTGGCCGTCGTTTCGGCAGTATCGGCCTTGCGGTGGATCGGCCGGCGACCGAGTTGGCGCTGAAGCGCAGCCACAAACACGAAGCACACGGCCGCGAAAGCGAGCGAGCGCTGGCATTGGTCAAAAAATTCGCAGGCCAAAGATCGGACGGCTATACCGTCGATATTCACAAAGCTATTCCTGCCCATGCCGGGCTGGGCTCCGGAACGCAGCTTGCCCTCGCGATCGGCGCGGCAATCGCCAGCATCGAAGGCCGTGAGCTTTCGGCAAGCGCGCTGGCCGCTCTCGGCGAACGCGGCGCCAGATCCGGCATCGGCCTGTCGGCCTTTGCTTCGGGAGGCTTCATTGTTGATGGCGGCAAGGGCGCGGATGAAACACCGCCACCGCTGACTCTACGCTGCGATTTCCCCGAAAACTGGCGTGCCCTCCTCATTTTCGATGAGCGCGAAGCCGGTGTCTCCGGAGAAGCGGAAGCGACGGCCTTCGCCGACCTGCCGGAGTTTCCGCAAAGCTCCGCCGCGCACATCTGCCATCTCGTTTTGATGAAAATCGTTCCGGGTTTGAAAGAAACGGATCTGGCGGCATTCGGCTCGGGAATAACTGAAATTCAAGAGATCGTTGGCGCCCATTTCGCCAGCAAACAGGGCGGCAGCGTCTGGACCAGCCCCGCCGTCGGCCGCCTGGCTCATCGCATGCGGGATCTGGGCGCGACGGGCATCGGGCAAAGCTCGTGGGGACCGACCGGCTTCGCTTTCGTCGATAGCCCGGCTGCAGCAGAACGCCTCTATGATTCTCTGATCGGAGACGCTAAAGGCGACGGTCTCAACATTCTTATCGCGCAAGGCCGCAATACCGGCGCCAGCATCGAAACGATCCAAAACTAAAAAGAACGGAGCTTAATAGATCCATGAGCGAAGCTACACCAATTCTGCACATGCTCGCGCCGCAAAAGCACATGAGCCCCTTCGACGTGAATATGGCGGCCGATGCCGGCTACAAGGTCATCGTGCCGTACATCAACGTCGAGCTGAATGAAGTCGCGGGTCTGATCCAGGACGCCATTTTCTCGCGCCCGCCGAATTATGGTGTACGCACCGGTTTCTTCATGGGCGGCAAGGATGCGATCCTCGCCCTCGATATGCTCGACGCCGCCAAGAAGGCGATGGTGCCGCCTTTCGAATGCTCCGTCTTCGCCGATCCAGCAGGTTCGTTCACGACGGCAGCAGCGATGGTCGCCTGCGTCGAGAAAATCTTGAAAGAGAAATTCGGCCGCTCTTGGAAGGGCGTGAAAGTCGCCGTGTTCGGCGCCACTGGCGTCGTTGGCTTCGCGTCCTCGATCATCGCGGCCCTCGAAGGCGCCGATGTCCAGCTCGTCGCCCATCGCGGCGTTGAGCGCGTCGTCAAGAGCGCCAAAGTCTCGAAAGAACGGTTCGGCGTCGATCTCGAAGCCGTCGCCGGTGAGACACCAGAGCAGAAACGCGACATCATCGCCAACGCTGAGGTTATCTTCGCGGCAGCCGCGGCCGGTGTTCAGGTCGTCTCGAGAGAACACAAGGAACTTGCGAAGAAGCTGATGGTCATCGCCGACGTCAACGCCGTTCCGCCACCCGGCGTCGAAGGCATGGAGCTGTTCATGAACGGCGACAAACTGCCGGGCTGCGATGCCCTCGGCGTTGGCCCGCTCGCAATCGGCGACATCAAGTACAAGTGCGAATCCGGCCTCTTCAAGGAGATGATCGCGTCCGACAAACCGTTGTCGCTCGACTTCCGCCACGCTTATGCGAAGGCGAAAGAACTCGTCGGCATCTAAGAATGTGGTTGGCGAAGCGGTCCTGATCGCAGCGTTCTCCGGGCGGGCTCTCGCACAGTCCGCCCGTCGTGCTGGCTACGAACCGCTGGTCGCCGATGCCTTCGGCGATCTTGACACCCAATCAGCGGCGGCGGCTTTTCGCGTCATCGACGGCGCAATGGAAACGGGCTTTCGCACCAAGCCGCTGCTCGCCGCACTCGATGAACTCGCGTCATCCGTAAGCTCTCGGCCGCTCGGGCTCGTTCTCGGCTCCGGTTTCGAAGACAAGCCGCGCCTCATCGCTGTGCTTGCCGGCCGCTACAGGCTGCTTGGCAACGGCGCAGCGACGTACGCGGCCTGCAAGGCCCCGGCGCGTTTCTTTTCCAAACTCGATGCACTCGGAATCGCGCATCCCGAGACGCAAGCCGCTCCCCCCGCCGACCCCGCCGGATGGCTGACGAAGCGCATCGGCGGCAGCGGCGGACGGCACATCCGCATGTGCAATGCCGACGCAATCCAACGTCCTCGGCGCTATTTTCAAAAACAACTTGAGGGCGAGCGGCTGTCCGTCGGCGGCGTCTTCGGCGCGGAACACACGCCGCTCGCCGTGACACGCCAATGGATTTCGCCATCACCGGCGCAACCGTTCCGCTTCGGCGGCGCTGTCTCGCAGCCCGGCATCGCCCCGGCGCTCCGCCGAGCGCTTGAAAGCAACGCTCTCAAGGTTGCATCCGCCTTCAATCTCACCGGCATGGCGTCTTTCGATTTCATCGCCGTTGACGGCGTGCCGCACCTCCTTGAGGTCAACCCGCGGCCCGGCGCATCACTTGACATCCTGGACGATGATTGGGGCACTCAATTTCGCGCCCACGCCGCCGTATGCACCGGCATGTCCGTACCCGCGAACCCCGCCCCAAAGAGCAGTGCACGTGCGATGGCCATTCTGCACGCCGACCGCGGTGCGTTAACGCTTGGCGAGACGCCGTGGCCAAAATGGAGTGCCGATCGCGGCCCATCGGGCACGTTCATTCCAAAAAATGCCCCTCTCGCCAGCGTTTTCGCCGAGGCCGCAACCGCAGATGAGGCGCAGCGCCTCGCCCAGGTGCGCTTGGCGGAACTCGAAGACCTGATATACGAACACACACAATCCTGACGTCACCGGAGTTCTCCACCCGATGCAAAGTGCAAAACAGCCGAGCGTTTCCGCGCGCGCCGCTAAAATCGTCGATGCCATCGTCGCAGATGCTGATGCATTGCGCATTTCCGTTTCAAAAGGTCCCGGCGGGGAACGTTTGATCGATCTCGGCGGTGCATCGCTCGGCAGTCTGGAAGCCGGCCGCAGGCTGGGCGAGGTCTGCATGGGCGGCCTTGGCACCGTCGCCTTCACGATGTCTTCCGGATTGGCAAACTGGCCGCTCGGTGTCGTCGTCAGTTCGACCGACCCAGTCATCTCCTGCCTCGGCAGCCAATACGCGGGCTGGACAATTCAAGACGACGCAACGAAGTTCTTTGCACTTGGCTCCGGACCGGCACGCGCCCTATCCCGCGTCGAGGAACTCTACAAGGAGCTGAACTACTCCGACGATTTCTCGCAAGCCTTCCTCGTTCTCGAAGGCGACCAGGCACCTCCCGCTCCTGTCCTGGCGAAGATCGCAGACGCCTGCGGCGTGAAGCCCGAAGGCTTGAATGTCCTCTTCGCCACGACCTGGAGTCTCGCAGGAACGGTCCAGATCGCCGCGCGCGTTCTCGAAGTCGCCATTCACAAAGCTCACGCGCTGCACTTTCCGCTTGAGAACATCCTCGATGGAACGGGCACGTGCCCGATCGCGCCGCCGTTTCCCGATTTCGTCAAGGCCATGGGACGGACCAATGACGCGATCATTTACGGCGGCCGCATTCAGCTGCTCGTGAAGGGCTCCGACGCCGAAGCCAAGAAACTTGCGGACGGTCTCCCATCGAGTTCGTCATCGGCCTACGGCAAGCCATTCGCTGAAATCTTTTCCGAGGTGAAGGGCGACTTCTACAAGATCGATCCGATGCTGTTCTCGCCGGCCCAGGTCACCGTTTCGAATGTCGAGACCGGCAATTCCTTCCACGCAGGCAAGCTGGCGCCGGAGATCGTCGATGCGAGCTTCCGGTGAGGTGCCGGTCCATCCCGTAGCGAGCGATGGTGCGGGACTTCATCTCGCTCTGCTGATCGAAGAAGGGCGCGGCGAATGGCATGCGCGCCGCATCGTCCGTTCGCTCGAAGCGATGGGCGCGCGCGTCACAGTTTCCTCGCTTCCGCATTGCGCCTTCGATACCTCGCTCCGCTCCGGCATCGACATCCCCGGCTTCGACGGCGCGCTGCCCGATGGCATATTTGTGCGCTCGATCTCGGCCGGAACGCTTGAACAGATCACGTTCCGCCTCGGCTTGCTGCATGCGCTGCGCGAAAGCGGCGTCCGCGTCTGGAACGATGCGCGCGCCATCGAACGCTGCGTCGATAAATCCCAGACGACATTCCTTCTGCACAAGAACGGTGTCCCGACGCCACGAACGCGCGTTTGCGAAACCCTCGATCACGCGCGCGAATACACGAAAGACTTAAACCGCCCGCTGGTGATGAAGCCCCTGTTCGGCAGCCAGGGAAAAGGCATCGGCATGATCGCGTCGCAAAGCGAGCTTCCGCCGCCCGAGAGCGTCGATCAGATGTATTACATGCAGGATTATGTCGCCCCAAAGGACGGCATCTTCGAAGATTGGCGCGTGCTCGCGACGCGCCATCGCGTCGTTGCCTCGATGATACGCCGTGGCACCAACTGGGTGACGAATATTCATCAGGGCGGCAAGGCGCGCGCACATCTTCCCGACGCCGAGATGACGGAAATTGCGATGGCCGCGATGCGCGCCGTCGATGCCGATTACGCCGGCATCGATCTGATCCGCACGGCGGATGGTCAGCTGCAAGTCCTCGAGGTCAACTCCAACCCCGCCTGGCGCGGACTGCAGAGTGTCGCCGACATCAACATCGCCTGGGCGATCGCGGAAGATTTTCTGCGCACCGTGATCGCGCATCGTGCGAGCATCGGTATCGGCGCGCCCGTTGCGCTCGCTGCCGTGTCATGACCGCGCCTCTCGCGCCGGAAAAAATATCGGCCGCCTTTATCGCTGCGTGTCGCGCCGAGCTTGAAGCGCTGAAGCCCGGAAACGTGCACCGGCACTCGGCCGGACACGGCATGGAAATCGCACATTTCGAACGGGCGGCCGAAGCAGCTGCCGGCCCGATCGCCGACCCGGCGCTGAGCGTCGGCAAACGCATCCTGCGCGCCACTGAAGCGAGTTTCGCCGCAACCGGCCTCAACACCAATCTCGGCATCGTGCTGCTCTGCGCGCCGCTCGCCAAAGCCGCGGGCGAGACGACATTGGACGTCGGACTTCGCCGCCGCCTGGACATCATTCTATCATCCCTCGACAAGCAAGACGCCGAAGACGCATTCGCCGCGATCCGTCTCGCCAATCCGGCCGGACTCGGCAAGGTCGAAGCCGGAGACGTACGGGAAATCGCAAAGCCCATCACGCTAATCGCCGCCATGCGCCTTGCCGCCGAGCGCGACCGCATCGCCAACGCCTACGTCACCGCTTATTCCGATATTTTCGATTTTGCGCTGCCGGTCCTGAAGGATGCGCGTGCAATCGCGAATGATTCCAATTTCGCGGTCACGACGCTGCACATGACCTTCCTCGCGGAATTTCTCGACACGCACATCATTCGAAAGTACGGCGAGCCCGCCGCCGAGACGGTGCGTCAAGAAGCGCGCGCGCTGAGGCGATCGTGGTCTCCTATTGCATCTGCGAAATCGATAGGGCCTCTCGTTCAATTCGACGCAAAAATGAAATCAAGTGGCCTGAATCCCGGCACGACCGCCGATTTCGTCGTGGCGACGCTCTTCGCCGCAGGCCTAATCGAGCGGAAACATACGTGAACGTTGCAAAGCGCCTACTTAAGGGCTTGTCTCGCGCGATCACCTGAGGCTAATACAAACGCCGTGTCCGTAAGGATCACGGACCTATCCATTGCGGCTGGCGCTGGTACTCATGACCCCAGGGCGCCGACGTGAGTGGATATTCATCGCCAGAGCAGTCCAGCGACACCCCGGCATCTGACGGGGAGCGTTGGTGCTCGTATCGTTTATTCGTGGGAGGAACCCCCCTAATGGCCAAAATCAATAAAGTCATGGTCGGCGAGTCGCTCGTCGGCGACGGCAACGAAGTTGCGCACATCGACCTTCTCATCGGACCGCGCGGTTCGGCTGCTGAGACGGCGTTCTGCAACGCTCTGACGAACAACAAGGACGGCTTCACGACGCTTCTCGCCGTCATCGCGCCGAACCTCCCCTGCAAGCCGAACACGATCCTTTACAACAAGGTCACCATCAAGGACGCCCGCCAGGCCGTTCAGATGTTCGGACCGGCTCAGTACGGCGTTGCAAAGGCCGTTCAGGATTCGGTTGCTGAAGGCATCATCCCCGCCGCTGAAGCTGATGATCTCTTCGTCTGCGTTGGCGTGTTCATCCACTGGGAAGCTGCCGACGACGCGAAGATCCAGGACTACAACTACCGCGCCGTGAAGGAATCGATCGCACGCGCTGTTGCCGGCAAGCCGACCGCCGCCGAAGCAACCGCACAGCGCAACTCGGTTCAGCATCCGTTCGGTGCGAAGACTTGAAGCGGAAACCGTCCTCAGCAGGTCGATAACAACGATAATCCTGCCCCTCCCATGAAGGGGGGTCTGCTGCAGCGATTGGGTAGACTGCTCTCAGGCCGTTACAGCGGTTAAGACAAGGACCGGAGCCGCACCCATACCGCGGTTCCAGGTTCGCTGGAGCGGCTGCCGCCAAGTATCGATTGACATTATCGGCCGGCGATCTGTTTCAGATCGCCGGCCGAGATTTTTTGAGCATGCAGAATCGACGCGACGAGAGCACCGGCAGCACCCGCGTCCTTGATGCGGTCGAGGTCGGCGCGATTGCGAATACCGCCCGCAGCATAGACTCGGCGCGATCCGGCCCGCGCGGCAATGTTGGCCAAAAGCTCGATATTCGGCCCGTCATCGCCGCCGATCCGATCGAGGGTCATCACGATCACCCGCGAGGGCCAGAGCGAAGCGTCTGCCAGCAGCGCCTCCGGCCCCATGAATTCGCCGCCGCGGAAATCGAGAGACAGAACCGTGCGCTGTGGCGCTTCCGACGCAATGTCATGCCAAATCCGCACCGTTTCGAGACTTTCCGTGCCGACGACGAGCGTTGATATTGGCGCCGCGAGCACCGCTCGGGCTGCGCTACGCGAGCCGGTTCCGGCATCGATCCAGATTTCCGCGTTTGGCAAGGCTTGGCTCAACGCCGGAACGAGATGCGTATTGCGGCCGCGCCCCTCAATACCGTCAAGATCGGCGACGTAAACCTTGCGAAACGGAAAGAGCGTCCGCATCCCAAGCGCCACGTCCACCGGCTCGGACGTCGCCGCCAACGGCGTTTCGATCGGCTGATAAGCCGCGCGCTGGCCCCGAATGGCGCGCACCGCCTTGCCGCGCGCGACGTCGATGACGGGAATTATGTCCACAGCTTGCCTCCTCGCCTGTTGAGTGTATCACGGGGACGGATGGCGAGGTGAAGACGCGGATGACGATTGTCGCCGGATATGACGTTGGTGGCGCACACCTGAAGGTTGCGCGTGTCGAGAACGGCAAACTCACCGCCGTGCGCCAGATCGCATGCCCGCTATGGCAAGGTATCGATCAATTGGATGTCGCGCTCGCCGAGGCGACCCCATTCGTCGGCGATGCCGCGATCCACGCCATTACGATGACGGCAGAACTCACGGAGATTTTCGACAGCCGCGAAGCGGGCGTCATCACGCTCCTGCAGCGCTTGCGAGAACGCATCGAAGGCGAGATCCGCATTTTCGCCGGTCTCAAGGGTTTCACCGACATGGCGACGGCGCGTGGTGATCCGCTCTCCGTCGCCTCGGCGAATTTCCTCGCAACGGCACGAGCGATCGCGGTGCGCCAGCCCCGTTCGTTGCTGATCGACATGGGATCGACGACGACCGACATCCTCGCCTGCGACCGGCCTCAGGGTCTGACCGATGCCGAACGTCTGCAAACGGGCGAATTGGTTTATACAGGCCTGACGCGCACGCCCGTTCCCTCCGTCGCCACACGTGCGCCGCTCGCGGGCGAATGGCAGGGTTTGGCGCGCGATGCTTTCGCGACGATGGCGGACGTCCGCCGCATCCTCGGCACACTGCCCGATGACGTCGATCATCACGCGACCACCGACGGCAAGAGTAAATCCGTCGCCGAAAGTCTCGCGCGCCTCGCACGGGGTTTCGGACGCGATCCGGAAATGCGCCATCTCGCAACATGGCAGGCGTCGGCCGCTTATATCGCCGAGCGTCAACTGCGCTCGATCCACGACGGCGTTTTGCAAGTCGTCTCGCGGCCTGGCCTCACGATCGCTTCCGTGGTCACCGCCGGCATTGGCGCGCCGGCCACCAGCGCCATTGCGACGCGTATGGAGCTTCCCGCCGTCGATTTCGGAACGCTGATCGATGCACCGGCGGAACATCGGCTATGGGCGACACACTGTGCACCTGCCGTTGCTGTCGCTCTGCTGCAGGAGAAAGCATAGCCCGAAAAGATTTCGGCCGCGGTTGCAGCAACCGCGGCCGATTATTTACCTTCGTGACAGCGGCGCTGAATCAGTCGTGCTCGCGCTCGAGTCTCACGATGTCGAATGTCCCGGCCTCAAGCTTCAGATCATATTGATGGCCGTTCTCGCGGCGCGCGTCTTCGATCTTCCAATAGCCGTGGTCCCACCTGATGTAACGCCAGGAAATGAATCCCATGCGATGCAGCGTGTCGGAGACAACGCCCGGATCATCCCGCATCTCCTGATGACCGGCAAGAGCCGGCGTTGCCATCGCGAATGCCACTGCGGCCATTGCAAATGCGCGACGCGCAAAGCGGGAGACATCAATCATTGAACTCTACCTTTTTCTTTTGGAGATTGGAGATGCTGGTGGTGTTGGTATCCGACCAACGGACGTGGGCCCAGGATGGTTCCTTTTCAAGGATACTAAGCAGGAAATACGAAAGCGTCAGCGGCGACACGGCTGATTATTCAACATCCTTAAGTTGCGATGCCAGGTGATGAGTCGCAAATCCAGTTGCACGTTTCAACGCCCGGTATTGCTCGCGCGCACGTTCGCGGTTTGCGTTTGCCGATTTTGTTGCGGCGAGCAAGATATTTTTCGATGTGTGTTCGGTCGAAACGAACTCGATGACTTTAACCTTATACCCGGAGGCCTCGAGGAGCAGTGCGCGCGCCGCGTCGGTAACGAGATCGGCCTGACGCTGCTTCAACAGCGGATATTTTATCAGTCCGGAAAATCCTTCGCCCGTGTCGTTGATCTGCGGCGCGATCTCATGCTGACAGCATGGCGCCCCGAGAATCATCTCCGCTCCGGCTCCAATTCCGAGCGCCAGCGCATCGTCCGTTGCGGTATCGCAGGCATGAAGCGCAATGACGACATCCGCGCGCTTCTGAGACGTATGCTGCGCTTCAACTGCTTCGAAGGCCAAGCCCGAAAAATCAAGTTTACGCGCAAGATCATTACAAAGGTCGACAAGGTCACCGCGCACCTCGATGCCGGTCATCTGGCACATCCGGCCGAGCGCCGTCGTCAGATGATCATAGAGCGCGAACGTCAGATAGCCTTTGCCCGATCCGATATCGATGATCGAAAGAGGAGTGTTGCCGCTCCCTGCACCCACCTCTTTCAGCAGCCCCTCGACAATTTCGATGAAGCGGCAGATCTGCCGGTACTTGCCCTGCATCGATGGCTTGATGCGGCCTTCCTCGTCCGACACCTGCAAGGCCTTGAGGTATGGCCTGTCCGGGGCAACGAGGTAGGATTTGGAACGATCGTGCGCGGCGGGCTGCGCCGCCTTGAGCGTCGGCTTCCCCGTTGAAAGACGCGGCTCGCGTTTCTTGCTGTAGGTCAGCGTCATATCGCGCTCAGTCGAAAACAGCGTCGCGCTCAGATAGCTGTCGCCGATCGTTGTTTTGAGATGATTGATGCCGTCATTGATCGTGAGGGTCTTCGTCTCGTCTTTGCGCGCCAAACTAGTGACGATCTTGAGGTGCGGACCATTCTTCAAATCGACGAGCGTCGCGACGGCCTTGCGTGCCTCCCCCTGCCCGCGAAACTTGCCGAGCGTCAGCTTGACGAATGCACCGCTCTCGATCGCACGCGCGAGCGCCGAGATGAAGGTCGACTTTTCCTCGCTCTTCGCCGTCATGATGTGCCGGATGTATCGAAACGCGCCTGACGCCACGCGTTGATCTTTTCCATCAGCCATTGCCACGCTTCTTCCTCGCGCGGACCGGCCGTTTTGGAAATTGCGATTTCGAGATACTTCAATTCGCTTTCTACTTTCTCCGGCGGCAGCATCTTGAGCCGCGTCGTCAGCACCGCCAATTCGAGGACTGCCGCCTGCGCGCGATTGAACCCCTCCCAGACCTTATGCATTTCCTGATGCACGATTGCGCACGCGAAGCGCGGCCGAACGTCGTCCTCGATGAATCGTTCGACTTTTAGCTCCCAATGCGAAACGCAATCGGCGAGACGCATACCCTTGATTTTCGACGTCGCTTCTAGAGGCCACAGTTTTCGCCCCGTCACGCCGCCCGCGAACACGCGCACGTCATCGGTATGACTCGCAACCGCGAAAGGGTGCACCAGAAGGTTTTCGAGCGTCTTCGACGGTTTGAACGGCGCGATGATCCAATGCGGCCCGTCCTCGATCAGACCAAGCGGCGCGATGTAAGCTTCCCCGGCGGCGTCCATTGTTGTGACGATCGTTTCGACGATCCGCGGCATCAAAAATCTCCTTCACCCGCCAGCACGGCTCGAAGTAACGCGTCGTCGGAAGGTCCAAAAATGGACCATGAAAGCCCCGCGCGCGCAACAATCGACGGCATGACAGGGTCAACGATACCCAAACGCGCCAGCGCGCCTAGGTCCGCGTTTTTGTCGACGTCGACAGATTTCAAAACTGCCAGGCATCCTCCGAGCCTCTCGGCAAGACGTGCCGCGAGTGCATCGGAGGTTGCCGACCAGCCAGCAGGAATACTGGCGTCGCCCGCGATCATGCGCAGTGGCGCCCAGACCGGAACATGCCCGTCCTTAAGCATTGAGAAGATCTCGTCTGGCGTCTGCGCGATCTGCAGGCGGCTGCTCTGCGCGACCATCATTTCCGCCATTTGATGCATGGCCAGCATCGCCAGCCTGTGTGCCGTCGCATCGTCAAACTTCAACGTCGGCTGCAAGGCGCGGATGCTGTCCGCGAACGGACCGCCGCCCGGAACAATGATAACGGAAACACGCGCGTTCTCGATCAACGTGATCGCGGACGGCAGGCGGCCGGTTTCTGCAAGGCTGCCTCCGACCTTGACGACAAGCGGCCGAACGTTTCCAGTTAGGCTCTCAGCCACGACCGAACTCGCGCGCCGCCACTTTCGTAGCGGGGCGGATAATATCGACGCCGCGTCGTGGGCCGCGTTCGAGCTTTTCGAGCACGATGCGAACCGCGACGACGCGTTTGTCCGCAAGCACCTGCTCTGCGATCCGCTCGGCAAACGTCTCGACGAGGTTGATGTGCCCCGCGCGCGCCAGTGCGACGATGATATCAATAATGTCGGCGTAGGACGGCACCTCCGCCATCTCGTCATCGACGCTGAACACGTCGCGCGCCAGTCGCGCCTCGACGGTGAAGCTGACCTTCTGCGTCACGCCCTGCTCTTCGGCATAAACGCCGACATTGCAATCAACGACGAAGTCGCGAACGAAAATGCCGTCGCCGATCTGACGCGATTTGAGAGCCGCGCGTTTGGCTTTCAGAGATTTGACAGCGCCCGAAGGTTTGGCCGCCCTCTTCTTGTCTTTCATGCGACGGATCTCTCCTGCGCCGTGTCGGCTTCTCGCGCTCGGCTGATTTCCAGCCGCACGGCGGCGAGACGAGTCGGATCGAGTTTGCTCTGACGTCCCGCCGAGCAAAGCGCCCCACGGAATCCGAGCACATCGGAGCCGAGGCTCGCAAGCCCTGCGATGTCCTCCATTCGTAGCGAACCGGCAAGACCGCACATCAAACCGCGCGCATGTGCGCCTTCAACGAATTTTGCCAGCGCACCGGCAGGCGCGACGGACGTCAAACGCCCGTTGGCCTTGTCGGCTGTGTCGAGCATGACGCCGCTGAACCCGTGTGCGGCAAGTTCGGAAGCGAGGGTAAAATCCGGATTTTGATCTGCCATCAGAACGGCAATGAGCTGAGTGGATGGGCCCTTCTCACGCCCGAGAGCGGCGATCGCAGGCCGTGGATCGCGTGCGCCGAAGAACCCGATCTTGACGATATCGACGCCGGTCGACGCCATCGCGCGAGCCGCCG
>JAICLG010000224.1 GCA_025927515.1 Hyphomicrobium sp. | reverse complement strand
TCGCGCGTGAAACGGCCGGACTGAATATCGGCAAGCACGCGCTTCATCTCAGCCTTCGTCTCGGGCGTCACGATGCGCGGGCCGGTGCGGTATTCGCCGTACTCGGCCGTGTTCGAGATGGAATAGTTCATGTTGGCGATGCCGCCCTCGTAGATGAGGTCGACGATCAGCTTCACCTCGTGGAGGCATTCGAAATAGGCCATCTCGGGCGCGTAGCCCGCTTCGACGAGCGTTTCGAAGCCATTGCGGATGAGTTCGACGAGACCGCCGCAGAGAACCGCCTGCTCGCCGAAGAGGTCCGTTTCGCATTCTTCGCGGAACGTCGTCTCGATGACACCCGAGCGGCCACCGCCGATTGCAGACGCATATGAGAGAAACAGATCGTGCGCGTTGCCGCTCTTGTCCTGATGCACGGCGATAAGGCACGGCACGCCGCCGCCCTTCTGATATTCGCCACGCACCGTATGGCCCGGTCCCTTCGGTGCCACCATGCCGACGTCGAGATCGTCGCGCGGCTCGATCAGGTTGAAGTGCACGTTGAGGCCGTGCGCGAACATCAGCGCCGCGCCCTTCTTCATGTTGGCGGCGAGATGATCCTTGTAGAGATCAGCCTGCAGCTCGTCCGGCACGAGCAGCATGATGACGTCGGCCCACTTGGCGGCATCCGCGACGTCCATGACCTTGAAGCCTTCCTTCTCCGCTTTCTGCGCGGAGGCGGAGCCTTTGCGGAGCGCGATGGCGACGTCCTTGACGCCCGAGTCGCGAAGGTTCAGCGCGTGCGCGTGGCCCTGGCTGCCGTAGCCGACGACGGCAACTTTCTTCGACTTGATGAGATTGATGTCGGCATCACGATCGTAATAGACGCGCATGGGCGGCCTTTCGGGTTCCCCGGTCGGAATCGACGGTCGGGCTGGGTTGAAGTCGGAAGCGAGAGACGGCGCCCCGAAATAAGGCCGAAACCTACTCAGAACGCTGTCAGGTTTCAACGGTCATACGGTGCGCTTTCGGACGCGGGCAGAAGGCAGGCAAGCTAAAAGATCTAGTTGCTTCCGGGCCCCCGGCCGATGGCGGCGACGCCGGTCCGCGAAACTTCGGCCACGCCGAGATCGACCATCAAATTAAGGAAGGTTTCGATCTTGGACGGCTTGCCGGTCATTTCGAATACGAAATGCTCGAGCGAGGTATCGACCACCTTGGCACGGAAGATTTCGGCGAGGCGCAGGGCTTCAGTGCGCTTCTCGCCCTTGCCGCAAACCTTAATGAGCGCCAGCTCGCGCTGGACGGCGTTGCCTTTCTCGGTCAAGTCGCGGACGCGATGGACGGGCACGAGCCGTTCGAGCTGGTGCTTGATCTGTTGCAGCACGGCGGGCGTACCGCTGGTGATGACGGTGATCCGCGAAAGATGCTTCTCGTGCTCGACCTCCGTCACGGTCAGCGAGTCGATGTTGTAGCCGCGGCCCGCAAACAGGCCGATGACGCGCGCCAGCACGCCCGGCTCGTTATCGACGAAAATCGAAAGCGTGTGAGAGACGATCTCCTGCGATCGCGAGGGGCTCGGATAGTGCGACAGTGTCTGTGACTCGGCCATTGGGATGATCTCAATCGTCAAATGTAGCTTTCGACGAGGGTGTGCCCCGCCGCATAATCAGCGATGGTCCAAGGCTCGCGCAGCGCCGCGTCCCGCCAAGCGACAAACTCCGGATGCGCGCGCATCGTCTCCATGTATGTGCGCGTCGCTTCGCGCACCGGGATCTGATAGGTTTCGAAGCGCGTGACGACCGGCAAGTACATCGCGTCGGCCGCGCTGAAGGCGCCGAACAGATACGGCCCGGCACCGCCGAAGCGATTGCGCGTCGTCGCCCAGATGTCCTCGACGCGATCGATGTTGGACTTAAGCGACTCCGTCAGTGGCGGCGTTGCGAACCGGGCGCCAAGATGCATCGCACAGGTCTGGCGCAACGGCTGAAAGCCGCCATGCATCTCGTTGGAAATCGCTCGCGCGTGGGCGCGCGCCTTCGGATCGCGCGGCCAGATCGCCTTATCCGGATGCTTTTCGGCGAGATACTCGATAATGGCCAAGCTTTCCCAAACGATGACATCGCCGTCGATGAGAACCGGAACCTTGCCGGAGGGAGAATATTCGAGCAGCCTCTCGCGGCTGTCCGGCTGCCGCAACGGGATGGTGATTTCTTCAAACGGAATGTCGAACGTCTTCAGAACCACCCAAGGACGAAGCGACCACGACGAATAGAGTTTATTAGCGATAACAAGCTTTAGCATCGTTAGCGGGCACCCTGCTTGCCGCCCGCATCGCCGTCAGCATCCGCGTCGCCGGAGTTGCGCGGGGGAAAGACCGCTTTCATAAAGAGCGGCATGCCGTCCTTGTCGACCATCCTCTTGAACGCTTCTGCCTGTTTGATGCTTACCTTGTACTGGCTGAAGGCGGCCACGAACCGTTGTCCCATGCCTTTGGCGATGTCCTCGGGCGCGGGCACGCCCATGCGGACGCGTTCAGCTTGCGGAATCTTGGCGTAGATTCGCGCCAGGACCTGCGAGTGCATGTAGTCCTGGGCCATGCACGACTCGAGGCCCTGGCTAAATTCGCTCGACAGCATCTGCGTGCGATAGCAGGCGTCGAGAAACTTCAACACACCTGCCGAGCCTTCGCGCCTGTGGAGTTCAGCGAGCCGTTTCGCGGCGTCCTTGATATTTGCCACGTGGTTCCAGGTCTCTTTGGCCAGCACGGGCGCCGGCCCCCCGGCGATCGCGATCAAGCAGAACGCCATCACAAGGCCGCTGAAGCCGCCGCGCGTCGTGAGCTTTCTCAAACCAGCACCTTACCTTCATCACCGATTGCACGTTCGACGTCTTCGTCCGAAATGTGTTCGCCGAGCAGCATCTCGTTATGGGCCTTGCCCGATGGGATCATCGGGAAGCAATTGGCGAGCTTCGCGACGTGGCAGTCGAAAATCACCGGCCCTTTGGTGTTGATCATCTGCTCGATCGCGTCGTCGAGATCGGCGGGATCATTGCAACGCATACCGGTCCAGCCGTAAGCCTCCGCGAGCTTTACGAAGTCGGGAAGCGCTTCCGTGTAACTCTCCGACAGGCGGTTGCCATGCAGCAGCTGCTGCCACTGGCGGACCATGCCCATGTATTCATTGTTCATGATGAACACTTTCACCGGCAGGCGGTACTGCACGGCGGTTGAACATTCCTGGATGTTCATCAGAATCGAGGCGTCGCCCGCGACGTCGATGACAAGCGATTTCGGATGCGCGAGCTGTACGCCGATCGCCGCCGGCAGCCCGTAGCCCATCGTCCCAAGTCCGCCCGACGTCATCCAACGGTTCGGCTCCTCGAAGTGGAGGAATTGCGCGGCCCACATCTGATGCTGGCCGACCTCGGTCGTGAAGTATGTATCGCGGTCTTTCGTCAACTCGTAGAGACGCTGACATGCGTACTGCGGCATGATCATGTCTTTGGAATTCTTGTATGCAAGCGATTTCTTGCCGCGCCAGCCGTCGATCTGCTTCCACCACGCCTTATGCGCCGCCTTGTCGAGGACGGGCGCTTTGGCTTTCCAAATCTTCAACATCTCTTCGAGCACGTAGGCGCAATCGCCGACGATCGGGATGTCGACCTGGATATTCTTGTTGATCGAAGATGGATCGATATCAACATGGATCTTCGTCGAATTGGGCGAGAACGCATCGACGCGTCCGGTGATGCGATCGTCGAAACGGGCACCGATGTTGATCATCACATCGCAATCGTGCATCGCGAGATTGGCTTCGTAGGTGCCGTGCATGCCGAGCATGCCGAGCCATTGCTTGTCGGATGCGGGATAGGCGCCGAGCCCCATCAAGGTGGAGGTGATCGGATAGCCCGTCATGCGCACAAGCTCACGCAGGAGCTGACTCGCTTTAGGCCCTGAATTGATGATTCCGCCACCCGTATAGAAAACAGGACGCTTCGCAGACGCGATCGCATCGACCGCGTCGCGCACGGCCGACGTTTCCGGCTTCAGATGCGGGCGATAGGTTTTGTGCTGGATGTTCGACGGGCCGATGTAGTTGCCGGTCGCGAACTGCACATCCTTCGGAATATCTACGACAACAGGGCCTGGACGGCCTGTGCGCGCGATGTGAAACGCCTCGTGCAGTATGCGCGCGAGGTCGTTGACGTTCTTCACGAGCGTATTGTGCTTGGTGCACGGGCGCGTGATGCCGACCGTGTCGCATTCCTGGAACGCGTCATTGCCGATGAGATGCGTCGGCACCTGCCCGGTGATGCAGACGAGCGGAATGGAATCCATCAAGGCGTCGGTCAGTCCCGTCACGGCGTTGGTCGCGCCCGGACCCGACGTCACCAGGCAGACGCCGACCTTGCCTGTCGAACGCGCGTAGCCTTCGGCAGCGTGCAGTGCCCCACCCTCCTGGCGAACGAGGATGTGGCGGATCTTCTCTTGCTGAAAGAGTTCGTCGTAGATCGGCAATACGGCGCCGCCCGGATATCCGAAGATCAGCTCGACGCCCTGGTCGGCGAGCGCCGTCAAAACGATCTCGGCGCCCGTCATCGTACGTGCCATCTGGCAACTCCTTTTATCGACCTCCCCGGCCGATCTTTTTCGAAGCTTCGAAAGTGGCCGAAACGTAGGCAAAGTCGTGTATAGGGTCAACGCTAACACTAAATAAATGCGAAAATTTCACGCATATAACTTTCCATATATTTCGTGTCTACCGGTCTCCACGAACTCATATTACGGCGAAGCCAGGTTTCCTGGCGTTTGACGTATTGCCGCGTCTCCATTTTGGCGGCTACTGCTGCCGCTTCGAGAGAGGTTTCACCGCGGGCGGCAGAGACGAGCGGGCGGACGCCGATGGCGCGCATCGCGGGCAGCGCCGGGTCGAGGTTCAAGTCGGCAAGGGCACGCGCTTCCTCAAGCGCGCCTTCGGCGATCATCCGATCGAAGCGCGCGTCGGC
>JAICLG010000113.1 GCA_025927515.1 Hyphomicrobium sp. | reverse complement strand
GTCATTCTCGTCTCCCTAAGTTTTACAATAGCGTTGCAGCTCTCAATGTCCGCAGTGGCAAACGACCCTGAGATATTTGACGAGCTCTTTGATTTCGTCGTCCGATAGGACGCCGCCCCAGTTCGGCATCAAGACGGATTTGTTGACGGCGAGCCCGCCTTCCTTGATCGCCTTGAAAAGCTCGTCGTCGGGCGTCTCACCCATGCCCTTCGTATCGGTGTGATCGCGCGGCTTCGTCGAAAGCCCAGGCAGATTGACCCCGGTACCGTTACGCTTCAGTCCGTGGCACTGGACGCAATACGTTCCGTAGAGCTTCTCGGCGGAAACTTCGGCGCGTCCACTTCCAGGCAGTGCAAAGAAAGCGGCGGCGACGATTCCCAACGCCATTCGGATTTTCATGGGTGACCTCCCAAGCTCACGAGATATGCAGTAAGGCGCTGGATATCCTTGTCCTTCAGACTGAGTGTCGGCATCCAGATGTGCGGATCGAACTTCTGCGGATCGGCGGTGTAGGCTGCGATGAAGTCTGGTTGCAGCCGTGCGCCTGCATCCGTGAGTTCCGGACCTGATAATCCGCCCTTTCCATCTTCGCCCTGATGGCATGCGATGCAGCCACGAAGCTTTTTGAACGAGAGACCGCCCATCCGCGCTCCGCTCTTCTCGCCTTTGAACGCACCGGCGGTAACGAGATCCGCGGGAGCTTTGAGCTTCATCAACTCGGCCGTTGCGGCTTCTGCAGCAGCCTTATCGAGTTTCGGATGCGGGGTGATCTTCGACGGGTCCGGCAAATCGTGGTCGGGACCGGTCATGATCGTCTTGAAATAAGGGTAGCCCGCGGGACGAATCGGCTTTGGATTTTGCAGCCATGCCGTAAGCCAATCCGCGTTGAACTTACTTCCGGCGTACCAAAGATCAGGCCCCTTACGCGTCCATAACCGATCTAGTGACGTGTCGGTCGGCTTCGTGAGCGCATGGCAGGATGAGCAGCTTGGATCGAGTCCGCCAGCGAAAGCCTTTCCGGCGAACAGGACAACTAATCCTGCGACTGCTAGTGACAGGCGTTTCATTTATTCCTCCGTCGAGAATCAGGGCGCCGGAACGCCTTTCAAGGCGTCGTTGTCGTACATCCCGTAGGGCTTTTTCAGTGATTCCTCGTAGAAGAAGTTCGGGACGAACTTCTTGTCTTTCCACGTGTAGAACGACTGTTCCTTCACCGGAATCTCGGCGTATTCGATCGTCGTCATCATGCCGCCCATCGGGTTCTTGCCGTTTACGGTGTGGCTATCGATGTGGTCGTGGACCATCCAAATGCCGGGATTGTCGGCGCGCAGGATGAGATCGTAGCGCTCACCGGGGCCAAACAGGATCGTGTCCGCCAGATAAGGGTTGGCGAGCGGGCGACCATCCTTCGCAAACACTAGAAAATCGTGCCCGTGAATGTGAACCGAATGCAGATGATCGCCGGCGCCGATGAGGCGAATACGGATGACGTCGCCCTTCTTGATCCGCAATGGTTGCGTGTCTGGGAACGCCTTGCCGTTGATCGTGAAGAAGTCGGGAACGTCTCCCGGAATGCCACCCTGCCCGGGCTTGTCCCCCCACTTGGAAACCCAACTGGAGAACATCATAATGTAGTCTTTGGTGACTTCTTTTTCGATCGGCAGCGGGTCTTTGGGATCGATAACGATGGGGCCCCACATCCCACGCATAGAGACGTGCTCGTTTACGTTGACATGGCAGTGGTACCACATCGTCCCCGACGGCTCGGCCTTGAAGTGATACGTAAAGCTTTCGCCTGGCGCGATCGCCTTCTGCGTGATGTCGGGAACGCCGTCGTTTTTCCAGGTTCCACGTTGAAACAGACCGTGCCAATGGATCGTGTGCGGCAGGGTCGTGTTGTTCTCGACCTCAACGTCTACATCGTCACCTTCCGCCACATGAATGAGCGGGCCCGGCGTCTGACTGTTGAAGGAGAACGTGTGAAACGTTTGCTTTCCTACGAGCGTGAGGGTCGTATCTTCGATCGACATCTTGAAGTGATATGAAGCCGCCATCGCGGACGGCGTGGACCAAGAAACTCCGGCACTGAGAGCAAGAACAGCAGTGAGCAATGCGCCTAGTCGGCCCCGTCTTGTCTTAACATTCATATAATTTGAATGTTTAAAGTCCAAAAAATTGATGCGTCGCGCATCGGACTCTCCGAATGAAATGGACTCTTTTGGTGCGTTTTGGTCCATATACGCGCCCCTCCGAACTTCGCTGGTTGACAAGTGTGAGCGGTTTTACGCTCGCACAGAAGAAAAGCAACATATGAAATGAATGTTTTTTAATCCCGCGTCACTTTGCACGTTGGAGCTGGTCTTTCCGTACGATTGGGTAAAGCCGCCTCACATACTCGCGGTGCAAAGCGCTTTTAAAGCGAGCCTGCTGACGCCGATCTGATCTGCGGCCTTCGGCATCACTTCCCACAGTCGATCATACCAAATCTTGTCGTCGCCAACGGTCCGCATCAGGCCAACCCATTTGACGAGGGCGAGCTTCGCCTTTCCCGTCTGCAACAACCAATGCGCCATATAGAATCTTGCGATCAAATCGTTGGGGTCTGCCTTGATGGCGATATCGAATTGGTCTTTCGCAGATTCGGTGATCCATCCGTTATTGGAGAGTGCCAACGCTTCTCCCAAAGCGACATGAAGCGTCGTATTGTTTTTATCGGCAGCCACCGCGAGCTTGAGAGCCGGTATGCATGCCTACACCAACCCAACTTCGAGCAAGGCGCTACCGACGATAGCCCAGCGTCGCCCTTCCCCATCTTTCGAAAAGAGCCGCGGTAAACCGGAAACGCCGTCCAGAGCGACCGGCACCACGGCCACTGCGCTGTTCAAAGGGCCTGCGATCTGATGCAGGCTGAGCGGCGTCGAGCGGGTCAGCGCGATAATGATCACTATGCTGAGCGTTGCGCCCGAAGCTACAAAGGCCAGCAACACCGATAATCGCTGGGAAAAAAGCCGCCAGTTCATGAAAAGCTCGTCCGTCCACGTTCGATGCTTCTCCATACCCGATCTCCAATAACATGCAATTCATATGTATGTTTATGGGCCGGCCAAAGCGTCACCTCTGGCAGTCTTCACTGGTCTGTGCGGATGAATTGAGACGGGTCTTCTATACCGAGGAGCCTATGAAGAGGACGCGTAGGCCGAATCAGATCCTCGAGCGAATACTCGTCAAGCACGGACAGAAACGCGTTCGTCGCCTCCTGCAATGCGCGCCGAAGGATGCACGCGGGCTGGATGCGGCAATAGCCAGGCTTCTGGAGACATCCCATGACGCGAAGTTCTTGTTCGACGTCTCGGATGATGGCGCCGATGTTGATCTGACTTGGCTTGCGTAACAGCCGAAAGCCGCCGTTCTTGCCCTGGACCGTCTCAATATAGCCGAGTTGGCCGAGCTGATGCACCACCTTCATGATGTGGCTTTTCGAGATGTCGAAGCGCTCTGATATTTCAGAGATTGTAGCGAGTTCGTTCCCCTTCAATCCCGCATACATCAGAACGCGCAGGGAATAATCCGCGTGGAGCGTAAGTTGCATCGCAACGCCTATAAAATCTAATTGAAATAATAAAACTCGAGCCCAGTACTTATAACATACCTTCGGAATGCCAGTTTAGCAAGTTGCTGATCCCGGTATCCACCGAGCGTCAGGCAACTGCCCCATTTTCCAATTAAAAAGACGACTCGCCGTGACCTCTCCCTGTCGGCGGCGGAAAGCTCCTTGAGCACCTCATGCTGTGCCGAATGCCGTCGTCACGCCACGTGTATTAGATGCTTGCTCAAGTCTCGGTGAGGACATTGCGGTCACTTCGATCCACGTCGCTGGGTGGATGATCTGAGACGCACGCTCTCTCCCGTCCCAATTTATCGCGAGCGCCTCAACGACCGTTTGTTCCAGCAGCCGCATTTCCAAACGCGCAGCACCGACCTGCTGTCCGCTGATTATAGATGTTTCCGATGATCGCATAGCGGAGACAGATGGGATTCCACGCGAAGGTTCTGCTGTTGCATAAAAGAGATATCGCGAATACCCGGTATAGTCGTATGGATATAACGAGCCATGTATCTCTATCAATCCTCTGCGGAGCCAATAGAGAAATTTAGCGGGGGGCTGAAAACAATGAAGCGTGTGGTTGCGGCCGGTATTTTGTTGGCGGGTTTTGTTTCGGAGGCTGTCGGGGTTGCCCACGCTCAGGAGACGCCTCTACCGCCCGTCACAGTCAATGTCGCAAAGTCAAAAACCGGTCCGCATCGCAAGAATGCATCTAAGCAAAAAAATCCCTCAAAAGATAAGAAGAAGCTGACCGCGCAACAATCCACTCCCGCACCACCGACCGGCGCACAAACGAGCGGCCAAGTTGTGGGCGTCCATAACGCTGCGACCAACCCCCAATACAATCCCGACGTCGTTAGCATGGGGCCTCTCGGAAGTCAGAAGGTGCTCGATACCCCGTTTTCGGTCACCGCTGTTCCTCAGGATCTGATGGAAAACCTGCAGTTGAAGACCGTGAACGACACTCTGCGCATGCTTCCTTCGGTCGAGATCAGGAACCAGCAAGGTTTTGAGGTCTCGCGCCCTCAGTCGCGCGGTTTCCAAGGCAGCGTCGTTCAGGCTACACGGCTCGACGGCCTCAACATCATCGGCACAACCGCCATTCCAGCCGAAAATCTCGCTGGCATAGAGGTGCTGAACGGCATGGCCGGTGCGCTTTACGGACCTGCTACGCCGGCTGGCGTGTTCAACTACGTGCTGAAACGTCCGACCGACACAACGTTTGCGAAGTTCACGGAGAGCTACGATTCCAATTCAGTGTTTACAGAGAACCTCGATGCGGGCGGCCGCACGCGTGATGGAAGGGTCGGCTACCGGATCAATATCGTTCATGGCGAAGGCGAGAGCTACGCGCCGGAAAGCGAAACGAACCGGACGCTCGCGAGCGGCGCCCTGGATTTTCATCTCGACCACGACACCGTCATCGAAACGAATTTCAGCCATTATGAAACCAACGTCACCGGCCTTCCGGGCAGCTTCGTCTATTTCGGCAAACCGAACTTCCCAGTACTGCCTAAAGCTGTCGATTCGACCAGGCTTGGCTACGGGCAACCGGGCGCGGGTACGGACCTCATCACCGATACGGGCCTCGTCAAGATCAAGCACAGGATCAACAACGATTGGAATTTCGAGATTGGCGGCCTTTATCAGAATGCCGTCCGCAACCTGTTCGGCATCACCAATACGCTAACGGACAATCTCGGGAATTATACGGTTACAAAAAACTTCAACGCGGTTCCGCATTTTACCATTGGCAGCAACACCGCGTCGTTAAACGGACGTTTTAACTGGGCCGGTTTCAATAACGAGCTGACGATCGGCACTAACGGATACATCAACGGTCAGTATTCTTACAGGAACTCCATAGCCACCGTGCTCGGCAGCGCGAACCTAGCTGACCCGGTGGTCTTCCCGACACAACCCATCCCGCACAATGGCGGACAATACAAATCCGGAGTCTTGACCAACCAGACGATCGTCACCGGCGACACATTCCATTTCAACGATCAATGGGCGGTGCAAGGCGTCGTCAGCACCTCCTTCCTGCACTCAGAGAGCTATTCAAAAACCGGTGCCGTGAACAGTGAGAACGACGCCAACGGCATCATCAGTCCTACCGTCAGCCTGATCTATAAACCTGTCCAAAACATCACGGCCTACGCGACATACGCCAACAGTGTCGAACCCGGCGAGGCAGCTCCGGCCGGGACAGCCAACGTCAACCAGTTTCTCGCTCCCTATCATGACGAGGAGTACGAGCTTGGCATCAAATACGCCATCACGCCGAGCCTGCTCGCGACCGTAGATGTCTTTCGCATGACGCGTCCGCTTGCGGCGACCGATCCGGATTCGAACATTTTCGGGGTGGTCGGCACACAGCGCAACCTTGGCGCCGAGTTCTTCGTTCAGGGCGATATTACCAAGGATCTTTCGGTGTTCGGCGGTGTGACCTACATCGACGCGAGACTGCAGGATACCGGCAACCCGTTAACTGAAAACGGACTGGTTGTCGGTGTCCCGTTCGTCAAAACTGATATTGCCTTGGATTACCATCCGGCCATTCTGCATGGCCTCGCGTTCACCGGCGCCGTTCATGCCGAGGGGGAGAGAGCGGCGACCAATACCAACAATTCGTTTGCGCCGCCCTATGCAACGGTCGATTTAGGACTGCGCGCGACAGGAACTCTCAACAACCACCCTGTGACGGCTCGCTTCCAAGTGCTCAACGTCGGAGACGTCTATTATTTTTCATCGATTGCCGACGGCAATATTGTCGGAAGCCCTGGCGCGAACACCGCTTACCTCGGAACGCCGCGCACGTTCATGGTCAGCCTTCAGACGCCGCTATGAGGTCGACGGGCCAAGTACGCCGGATCACCCTTCCGGCGTACTTGCAGGGCAGATTAGAAACCGGCGCCTGGCTTCAGGCAATTGCAGGAGATAACTGGCGGCCTTTATACTCCGTTGCGGATATCGATTTTCGAGTGTGGAGCGTAGCGTGGGGTCTGCAAGCAATGGAGCATCGGGAACTCCTTTCCGGACCTGTCCGTCTGCACGTGCTGCATCACGCCGCCGAGGGCGAACCTTTACGGCAACCGGATGATCGAGGAGTTGGCGCGGCACTGCTACAAGATCAGTCCGGGCACACTTTATCCGATGTTGCATGCGCTGGAGCGCAAAGGTATCTGACGTCACGGATCGTCAAGCGTGGCGGCTCGCAGCGCCAAATTTTATAGGGCAACGCCCTACGGGGTGCAGGCGCTGGGTGCGGCGGGCAAGGAATTGCAGGAGCTGGTGCGTGAAGTCATCCCCAACCGCCCCCGCCGCTGACGAATTGCAACCGAAGACGCGTACCGCATCGCCGGGCGAGGTGTTCCGCGTGTTCCTCAAACTCGGACTGACTTCCTTCGGCGGGCCGATAGCGCATCTCGGCTATTTTCGCGATGAACTCGTGACGCGCAGGAAGTGGCTTGGCGAAGCCGACTTCGCTGATCTTGTGGCGCTGTGCCAGTTTCTGCCGGGTCCGGCCTCAAGCCAGATCGGATTCGCACTCGGCCTGCTGCGCGGAGGGCCGCTCGGAGCGCTGGCCGCCTGGTGCGCCTTCACGTTGCCGTCGGCGTTTCTCCTCATCGCCTTCGCGCTGGCTGCCCCCGCGTTCAATGGGCCACTTGGCACAAGCCTGATCCACGGTCTCAAGATCGTCGCGGTCGCCGTCGTGGCGCAGGCCGTGTGGAGCATGGCGCGCACCCTGACGCCTGACAAAACGCGCGCGGGTATCGCGCTTGCCGCCCTCATGGTGATTGTCTTTCTCGGTGGCTCGTTTGCGCAGATAGCGGCGATCGTTCTTGGTGGAGTTGCCGGCTACTGGCTGTGCCGAAGCGGCGGCGCCGCGCCGAACGGGCATCTGGCGTTTCGTGTATCACGTGGCGTCGGCATAGGCGCGCTTATGATCTTCTTTGCGCTTCTTGCGGGCCTGCCGCTGCTGGCTGCGCTGACACGAGCGCATGGGATCGCGCTTGCCAATTCTTTTTATCACGCCGGCTCACTGGTGTTCGGCGGCGGTCATGTCGTCCTGCCGCTACTAGAGGCGCAAGTTGTCCCGCCCGGCTGGATCAGTGCCGATCGATTCCTCGCAGGCTATGGCGCAGCGCAGGCGGTGCCGGGGCCTCTATTCACATTCGCGGCCTATCTCGGCGCCGCCATGACGCCCACACCGAACGGTTTTTTAGGCGCTGCGCTGTGCCTTGCGGCCGTGTTCCTGCCGGGTCTGCTACTCGTCATCGGCGCGTTACCGTATTGGGATGCTTTGCGCCTGCGGCCCGGCGCTCAGGCCGTCATGCGCGGCACCAATGCCGCCGTGGTCGGGATTCTCGGCGCTGCGCTCTACAATCCCGTATGGACCAGCGCCATTCATGAGTCCCGGGACTTCGCTCTCGCTCTCACCGGCTTTGCATTGTTGACCGTCTGGCGCGCCCCACCGTGGATCGTCGTCGTGCTGCTGGCGGCCGCGACCGTTGTCCTCTCGGTCAGTCTGGGACCCTCTCCGTAAAATTTGAAGGTGCCGGGGCTTACGTATATTTGTTGCGGAAGGATTGCTGTGCCGCATGTGTCATTCCACGCCGTCGCGGGCGGAGCTGCACTTCAACATCAGTTGCGCAGCATTTGCGGTATCCGACATCGCGGGGGCAGAGAGGGTGAAGATCTCTAGCCACCAGCCGCGCATCCTGATGACGGACGGTTAGTCTCCGCTGGTCGATCCACACTTACAGAAGAAATCTTCGATCAGCGCGGCGATGAGAAGAGCGAGCACGACCACAGTGGAACAACCCCAGGGCGCCAATCCCCCAAATCATTCCACTCACGCCATCGTTCATCGTCGGCCTACTCCTTCGTATAGACCGGGGCGGGTCCATCTTTGTCAGTGATGGATAAGACTTCGAAAGGAGCTTCTTTGGTCCCCGACATGCCAGGCGATCCTTGTGGCATGCCAGGCAGCGAAATTCCCTTGATGTCGGGGTGCTCTGCGAGAAGCCGCTTGATCGCGCCGACTGGCACGTGACCCTCGATGACGTACTTTCCGATAACAGTTGAATGACATCCTGCGAGATCTTGGCGAACGCCGTACGTCTTCTTGATCATTGTCATGTTCGGATGCTCCACGACCGTGACGTGAAAGCCGTTGGCGCGAAGGTAGTCTGCGTAGGCGTCACAACAGAGACAGCCAGGCTTTTTGTAGAGAGTGGCGGCGGTTTTTTCCTGCGCCACACCGAGTCCCGGCCCGAATACAAGCATCAGAGACGCAAAGACCAAAGCCAACTTTTTCATGAAGATCTCCTTGTTAAACAGCCTTGGGTGCGTGTGTTCTTGATTTCATCTGACGAATGGACGCGTGATGGCGCGATCCTGTTAATCCGCTTTCTCCGCGCAGCGACGTTTGAAGATGCTGCAAGTCTCAGTAACGGAAGACCCGATCATTAGCGAT
>JAICLG010000250.1 GCA_025927515.1 Hyphomicrobium sp. | reverse complement strand
ATATTGCGTCCATATGTTTTGAATTTTTCGAAAAGGCGCGCGATTTCATCGTCGCCGAGAATATTCGGCGCGCCGAGCATGAGTACTTTGTAATATTGCTCTGCCAGGGCTTCGACCTCAGCGGCAAGCTCGAGCGCGTGCTCCAAGGTCGTGCCGATCGCAATCTGGCCGTGGTTTGCCATCAAGCACGCGTCACGCTCTTTCAGTCCTTTCGCGACGTGCCGCGCCAGCGCGTCCGTGCCGAATGTGGCGTAGGGAATGCACGGGATGTCTTTGCCACCAGCGGCCAGAACCATGTAGTGGAACGCGGGGATTGGCTTATGCGCACATGCGAGGACCGTCGCGTGCATCGAGTGGGTGTGCACGACGGCCGACCGGTCTGGCCGAGCGCCGTAGGCTGCCAGATGAAAGTGCCATTCGGTCGACGGCGTTTGCCCGGAGTTTGGCACGGACCCGTCGGCTGAAACAAAGACGATGTCGTCGGGCTGCATTTCATCGTAACGCGCGCCGGATGGCGTAATCAGCATTCCATCCTCGAACCGGCACGAGACGTTGCCGGACCGTCCCGGCGACAGACCGGAACGGCTCATCGCGAGCGCGGTGTCGAGCACCTCTTTCCTAAGCACCTTTTCGCTCGGAGGTTTTGCTTTCGTCATGCGGCGACGCTCTTTCTTTCCGGATAGAGCGACAGGAGGCCCTCGCGCGATGCCGTGCATAGGCCGCGTTCCGTTATCAGGCCGGTCACGAGCCGAGCGGGCGTCACGTCGAATGCCGGATTGCGCGCGGGCGTTCCTTCAGCGGAAATCGCAACCGTCGCGATGGCGCCGTCTGACAGGCGGCCCGCGACGCGCAAAACTTCGTCGGCGCTGCGTTCCTCGATCGGGATATCAGCGCCCTGCTCTACATTCCAATCGATCGTAGAATACGGAAGCGCGACGTAGAACGGCACACGGTTGTCATGCGCAGCGAGGGCCTTGAGATAGGTTCCGATCTTGTTTGCGACGTCGCCGCAAGCCGTGACCCGGTCGGTGCCGACGATGACGAGATCGACGTCGCCTTTTTGCATGAGATGGCCGCCCGCATTGTCGGCAATGAGGGTGTGCGGGACGCCGTGATGCAGCAGTTCGAAAGCGGTCAATGCAGCGCCCTGCCCGCGCGGCCGCGTTTCATCGACCCAGACATGAACCGGAATTCCGGCATCGTGCGCGTGATAGATTGGCGACGTCGCGGTTCCCCAATCGACGCAGGCGAGCCAGCCCGCATTGCAGTGAGTCAGTATGTTCAGGGGCTCTCCGCGCTTATTCTTCGCAATTTCCTCGATCAGGCGCAGACCGTTGACGCCGATACGGCGGCAGGTTTCGATGTCGTCCTCTGCGATTTCGGCGGCACGAGCATAGGCAGCGGCTGCGCGTTCCTTCGAAGCCAAGGGTGCGAGGCGTTCGCGCAGATCGTTCAACGCCCAACGCAGGTTGACGGCCGTCGGCCGTTGCTCGGCCAGAAAAACGAGTGCGCCATCAAGCGCGGTGTCGGAAGGATCAGCGCGCATGGCAAGAGCGACGCCGTAGGCAGCCGTGACGCCGATCAGCGGTGCCCCGCGCACCTGCATCGCCTTGATAGCGTGCGCGGCGTCCTCGACCGTCTTCAGCGTCAGACGCTTGACGACGTGCGGCAACGCCGTCTGATCGAGAATGCCGACAGACCAGCCATCGGGCTGCAGCCAAATCGTACGCGACGGCACTCCGTCAATTTTCATACTGCGTCTCCGGTATCGCCGAGGTTTTGGCGAAGGCGATAATTGCCGCCGCGCCGTCGGCCGCGCAGGTCTGCAATAGCATATGGGCGGCGGGAAAGACGATCATGCGCGCGCCCCCCTTCCGGCAAATGGCATTCTGCATCGCTATCATCGGAACGAGCCAATCGGCCCGCCCGTGCAGCGCGAGGATCGGGCAGCTCAGCGCCGCGAAGTCCTGTCGCACGTCTACCTCGGCGACGGCCCGCAGCCGTGCCGTGCGGACCGCACGAGGCAGCGTGCGAACGATCTCGTCCACCTTTTCCGCCAGTTCTCGATCGCCGTACGCGCCCATCAGGACCGCATCTCTCAGCTTTTTGGGAGTCGCCTCAGGATCGACGCGCGACGCCCGCTGAACAAGCCACCCCGGCCAGGGACTTCTTACGAACGTCGCCGCGAGCACAAGTCCCTTGATCTGCGGTCCGAGTTGCGCCGCGACGCGGATCGCTACGGGGCCGGAAAACGATTCCCCGAGCAAAAAGATCTGGCGCGCGCCGATCGCGTTGCGGGCGAGTTCCACGTATCCGGCATATCCTAAGCTCGGATCGTTCGGATAGCGCACGATCGTGACGTTGAACTCGGTGGCGAGATGAGGCGCGACGCGCTCGAAAAGATCTCCGGTCCCATCGAGGCCGGGCAAAAGCACGATTTCCTGCTCTCTGCCCGCCATGCTCTAGAACTCCGGTGGACCGGATAGCGGGATATGCACTATCGCATCCAAGCCGCAGGCTTCACATCTCAACGCGTACCATTCCGTATAGGGCCGGGCCGAATGATCGGCGATCGTCAGGCCCGGAGATTTGCAGACCGGGCAGATGCAATGCGCGGCAGGGTCGGCCTGCCACGCGGCGATAGAGGCTAACGCGTCCTGCAATCGTCGTGCCGGCAAATCCACGGCTGCGCCTAATGTCCGCCGAAGGCGACAAGCTTGTGACTTCGAACGCCGAGACCAGCGAGACGCTGCATGCCGCCAAGATCCGGCAAATCGACGATGAATGTCGCTCCGATGATGTTTCCTCCCGAGCGTTGCACGAGTTTCACCGCAGCTTCCGCCGTGCCGCCCGTCGCGATCAAGTCATCGACGATGAGGACGCGCGAACCGGGTGCAATAGCATCTTCGTGGACTTCGATGACATCGACGCCGTATTCGAGCGTGTACTCCTGGCCGATGGTCTTCCAAGGCAACTTGCCTTTCTTGCGGATCGGAATGAAGCCGCATTGGAGCCGGTCGGCGATGGCGCCACCCAGGATAAAGCCGCGCGCCTCGATACCGGCGACGGCGTCGATGTTCTCGTTTTCGAAGGGCTTCGCCATATGCTGGATGGCTTTTTTCAATCCTTTGGCATCGGCGAGCAAAGTCGTGATGTCGCGGAACATGATGCCGGGTTTCGGATAGTCGGGGATCGTCCGGATGAGATCTTCGAGGTCTTGCACGTGCTGCTCTCCCGCCCAATTGACGGGCCAAAATAGCAATAACCCTCGCCTCTACGTAAGAGCAGTGTAGCGCCCATATGCCGTTTGATCCGGCGCGTGACGAATTCGTAATGACTTGATGGGCGTAAAGATCGTCTCAAAGCGATCAGTTGCATCGGCTTTTCGGCGCTTTAGGGATGAGACTGACGATCTGCCATGGACCTTTCGGCACGAGAAAGAGGTGCGCTATTTCAATAGCTCATCAAGATGAAAATCCTGATTGGCTTTCCGAATTAGCGATCTGCGCGCAGCATCTGTACGATCTCGCCGGTCGGACGATCTGCTAACCAACCAATGGCATCCGGCGAAGGCCAGGATCTGTCCATGTCTGCCCGAAGGCAATGCCCCCCATGCTTGGACGGATTCCCGCCCGCGCTGGAATGACGAGAGACGGCTGTTCGGTCCTTAGACCCGCATGCTCTCCACCCCTGCCCCCAAGGGCAAGAGAATGAGAGCCAGACATTAAACGAGGACGCGGCCTGCGACGGCGTCGAGTTTTTTCAAAAGCTCAGGATCGCGGGCTTCGGGTGGCGTGATGATCGCGACTTCGAGCGCCTTGTCAGAGCCGATGGGACACGCGGGATGCTCGCGTGGAAAATCGCGCGCCAGACGTGCCACCAAGCGCTGCGCCTTTTCCGTGTTGTCACGCATCACTTCAAGAATCGTAGCGACATCGACGTGAGAGTGCTCGTCGTGCCAGCAATCGTAGTCAGTGACCATGGCGACGCTCGCGTAGCAAATCTCGGCTTCGCGAGCGAGCTTGGCCTCCGGCATGTTCGTCATGCCAATGACATCGCAGTCCCACGATCGGTAGAGATTGCTTTCGGCGCGCGTCGAGAACTGCGGCCCTTCCATCGCGAGGTAGGTGCCGCCGCCATGCACGTCGATCTTTTCCGATTTGGCCGCCTTTTCGAGCGCCTTGAGCAGCAGCGGACTGACCGGATCGCCCATCGCGACGTGCGCGACGCAGCCCTTTCCGAAGAACGACTTTGCGCGGGCAAACGTGCGGTCGATGTACTGGTCGGGCAGCACGAAATCACCGGGCGCATATTTTTTCTTGAGCGAACCGCACGCCGAGACGGAGACGAGGTCGGTCACACCGGCGCGCTTCAGAGCGTCGACGTTGGCGCGATAGTCGATATCGGTCGGCGATAACTTATGCCCGCGGCCGTGACGCGGCAGGAAGCGGATCGGCAGCCCCTCGATATCAGCAAACAGAATGTCATCGGACGGCGCGCCCCACGGACTTT
>JAICLG010000205.1 GCA_025927515.1 Hyphomicrobium sp. | reverse complement strand
GTCTATATGTCGTTGGCCGAACCACAGACAGGTGGCCGGTGCAAGATCGCGATCAGGGTGACCGATACGGGTATCGGCTTGTCGCCCGAGTTTATGGTTCGGCTGTTCGGCGAATTTGAGCAGAGTGCGTCGGCGGGCCGCTATTCGGCCGGATCGGGGTTGGGGCTCTCGATTTCAAAGCGCCTTGCGCAGGCGATGGATGGCGACATCGTCGCTGAAATAAACCCGGATGAGACGACGGCGTTTACGGCGTTGTTGTGCTTCGATGTCCCCAGTCAACTGGAGATCGAAAGGGCAACTGACGAGAGAGCGAAAATGTCGTCGAGCCGGCAATTGTCCGTGGCGTCAACGCCTGACAGCAATCTGGTCCTCCCTGCCGGGTTCAACGTTCTTATCGCTGAAGACAATCCGATCAATGCTCTCCTTGTCCGCAAGGTGATCGATCGCGCCGGTGGCCATGTGACGATGGTCGAAGATGGCCGGCTGGCGATCGCCGCAGTCTGGGCAACCTTGCAATATCGCGCACCAACATTCGATCTCATCCTTATGGATATCGTGATGCCCGGTATCGACGGGTTGATAGCGGCGAGGGCGATTAAAGAACTCTATCGCGAGCGCCGGCATCTTGGCATGTCCTGCCCGCCGATCCTCGCGCTCACCGCCAGCGCTTTTGCAGAGGATCGCGAGCGCTGCTACTCGGCGGGCATGGACGATTATCTGGCAAAGCCGTTCGAGGCGGATCAGCTTCGCCAGACGTTAATGCGCTGGGTTCAGCGGCGTGCCCAAAACACACCTCCTGCGGCCTAATCAGCCGCATCTGATCTCAAAACTGTCACGGAATCGTGCTAGCCCGCCAGCGGATGAATTGGGTGAGGATGATTGACCATGTGGCAGGCGATTGCGGAGCGCGGCAAGCGTGCTCGATTGCCGGTCAAATTTCCCGCGAAGTTTTTGGCACTTGACGCCCTGACGGTGCCGTCGCGACAGCTCAACATCTTTTCCCGGAAGATCGAGCCAAAGGTTTATGGCCGGGTCGGCAATCTCGAAGTGCGCTTGGCGCGAAGTTGGTCCGAGATCAAGCTCGCGCAACGTCTCCGCTATCAGGTCTTCTACGAAGAGATGTCGGCTGTCCCGACGCGCCTCGCACAATTCCGCCGCCGGGACGAAGATGCTTACGACGCCATTTGCGATCATCTGCTGGTCATCGATCTCGACAAGACGAAACCGATGCGCGGCGGCCGCGCGGAACGGCCCAAGGTCGTCGGCACGTATCGGATTCTTCGCCAGGATGTGGCGCAGCGCGGGCCGGGCTTCTACTCCGCGGCTGAATTCGACATCGCTGCTCTCGTCGGAAGCAAGTCACGCACGAATCGCTTCATGGAGGTCGGCCGGTCGTGCGTGCTGGCGCCCTATCGCAGCAAGCGTTCGGTCGAGCTGCTGTGGCATGGCCTTTGGACATACGTGCGCGAGAACGGCATCGACGTCATGATCGGGTGCGCGAGCTTCGAAGGCACGGATCTCGACGAGCATAAACTGGCGCTGAGCTATCTTCACCATCGCGCGCTCGCGCCGGAAGAGTGGCGTTGCCGGGCACGGGATGATCTCTACGTCTCGATGGACCGGATGCCTCCGGAAACCGTCGATATCAAAGCGGCGATGAAGGCGATGCCGCCGCTGGTCAAAGCCTATCTCCGGCTTGGTGCTTACGTTGGCGACGGCGCCGTAATCGATCATCAGTTCCGTACGATCGACGTGCTGATCATCATGCCGGTCAAGAACATCGATCCGCGTTATTTCGAGCATTACGGAACGCCGGACGAAACCAAGAGCCGAATCGCCGCCGACGCCTGATTCGTGTCGCGTTATTTGCGACCGGCGCGTAAATCGGCAACACCGCAAATCAGGCCTGCTTGCTTGAGGTTTGGCGCGGATGCCGCAGGAATGCGCGCGCCGTAATGAAAAGCTCGTGTGGGCATTCTCGGTGAAGGGTCGGCCGAGTGGTTGCCGGGCTGGCGCCGGCAACCTATGCATAGCGCCGGTTGGGCCGGGCTGGGGAGAATGTTCGTCCGGCAAGACCGTTGGGGCAAAGCGGGACAATCTTGTCGATGTCGAGACACGACGTGCAAAGCAAAAACCGGCACGTTGAACCGGAGGAACGGGCGGGCGGCGACAAGCCGAGCGCGACCGGCGGACGATCGGTCGTCGCCGATGCGACGCCGTCGATGGCGCAGTATCTCGAAATCAAGGCAGCCAATCCGAACAGTCTCCTCTGGTATCGCATGGGCGATTTCTACGAGCTGTTTTTCGAGGATGCGGTCGTTGCCTCGGAAGCGCTGTCGATTGTCCTGACGAAGCGCGGCAAACATCAAGGCGAGGAAATCCCCATGTGCGGCGTGCCCGTGCATCGGGCCGATGAATATCTGCAAAGGCTCATCAGGCAGGGCTACCGCGTTGCGGTTTGCGAGCAGCTCGAAGATCCGGCGGAGGCGCGCAAGCGCGGTGCCAAGGCCGTCGTCAAGCGCGACGTCGTGCGCCTGGTGACGCCTGGCACCGTAACGGAGGAAGCCCTCCTCGACGCCAAGGCCCGCAATTACCTGACGGCCGTTTATTGCGAGACGCCGCATGAACTCGGGACGACTGCGGCCGAGGCGCGGCTGGCGCTTGCCTCGATCGATATTTCGACTGGTGAGTTCGAAGTCGGGGACGTTACGGGGCTCGATCTCACCGGCGAACTGATCCGTTTGGCGCCGAGTGAAGTGGTGGCGGCCGATGGTCTGCTCGCCGATCAAACGTTTGTTCGCGCCGTCGAGTATGCGGGCGGCAAGGTAACGCCCATACCGGCGCTCTATTTCAACGCGGTGGCGGGCAGTCGCGATCTCAAGACATGCCTTGGCGTCGCGGATATTTCCGCCTTCGGAGCATTTTCGACGGCGGAATTGGCGGCTATCGGCGCCGTTCTGAAGTACGTCGATCTCACGCAGATGGGCCGCAAGCCGCTGATCAACGCGCCGCGGAAGGCGGGGAGTGCTTGTCTCTTCATCGATGCCGCGAGCCGTGCGAGCCTCGAACTCGTGCGAGCCGCCTCGGGGGAAAAAACATCTACGTTGCTCGCGGCGATGGACCGAACGGTGACGGGCGCAGGGGCGCGCGAGCTGCAGGGGCGGCTTTCGAGTCCGTTGACCGATCCTCGAGCGATCGACGCGCGGCTCGATGCCGTCAGCCATTTCGTCGGTCATCGCCGGCTCCTGGACGACGTGCGTTCGGCGCTTCGCGCATCACCGGATCTGGCGCGGGCATTACCGCGACTGGGCTTCGGCCGTGGCGGGCCGCGCGATCTGGCTGCCGTGCGGGACGCGATCGGCGTCGCGCGCCGGGCGGTCGCGCTCATTGGAGATTCGGCTGATCCGCTCGGGCTGCCCTCAGATATCAAATCGATTTGCGAACGGCTCGCGCACGTTCCAGCTGAGCTTGGCAAATCTTTGGAAGACGCTCTCGTTGATGACGCCCCGTTGTTGCGTCGTGACGGTGGATTCATCCGGCCGGGTTACAATGGCGATCTCGACGCGGCGCGTGCGCTCCGCGATGACAGCCGCAAAGTCATGGCCGAGCATGAAGCGCGCTATATTGAAGAAACCGGCATCAAGACGCTGCGGGTTCGCCATAACAACATCCTTGGCTTCTTCATCGAAGTGACGCAGCTCAACGCGAAGCCGTTGCTGTCACCGCCGTTGAGCGAGCGCTTCCGGCATCGCCAGACGATGGCGAATGCCGTGCGGTTTGCGACGCCCGAGCTTCTTGAGACGGAGGGCCTCATTGCATCAGCGAGCGAGCGGGCGCTCAATCTCGAACAGGAAATCTTTACCGATCTCGCCGAGCGCATCGGGACCGCATCTGCAGCGCTTCAGGCTGCGGCTGCGGCGCTCGCGGAACTCGATGTCGTCGCCGGGCTCGCCCAGCTTGCGATCGAGCAAAACTATGCGCGCCCGGTCATCGATGAGAGCATGACGTTCGAGATCCGGGGCGGTCGTCATCCCGTGGTACAGCAGGCGTTGGCCCGGAGCGGGGCACCGGCCTTCATCGAGAACGATTGCATTCTCGGGAAAGACGGCAGCGAGGCGCCGGCGGGATTCGAGAAAGCTCCGGACGCACGGATCTGGCTTGTCACCGGTCCGAACATGGCCGGCAAGTCGACGTTCCTGCGCCAGAACGCGCTGATCACTGTGATGGCGCAGATGGGCTCCTACGTTCCGGCGAGGTCGGCGCATATCGGCGTCGTCGACAGGCTGTTCTCGCGCGTCGGGGCGTCGGATGATCTGGCGCGCGGCCGTTCGACGTTCATGGTCGAAATGGTCGAGACGGCGGCGATCCTCAATCAGGCAAGCGCGCGTTCGCTCGTTATCTTGGATGAGATCGGACGCGGTACGGCGACGTTCGACGGTTTGTCCATCGCCTGGGCGACGGTCGAATATCTGCACGGCGTGACGAAGGCGCGAGCGCTGTTCGCCACGCACTACCATGAGCTGACCGCTCTTGCGCGGCGGCTCGACGGCATTGCTAATGTCACGATGGATGTCACGGAGTGGCACGACACGATTGTATTTCTACATAAGGTTAAGGCGGGTGCAGCGGATCGTTCGTACGGCATCCAGGTTGCCAAGCTCGCAGGGCTTCCGCAGCCTGTGGTGACCAGGGCGCGCGAGGTGCTCAATCGCCTCGAAAAAGCCGATCGGCGGCCTCGCGCCGGTGATGAGGGTATTGACGATCTGCCGCTTTTCTCGGCCGTTCGTCCAAAAAGCGGGCTCGACGAGTGGCAACCGTCGGCCGTTGAAAAGATGCTGATTGCCATGCATCCTGACGAATTGTCGCCGAAAGCCGCACTCGAGAAGATTTATGAACTCAAGGCGCTCGCAGAAACCGTGAAGAAGTCGAAGCTTTGACCCAGGACACGCTGAGTAAGCTGGTTCCGCCGCCGTATTTCGACACGCTCGCGGTGCGCCGTGATCTGACGAAGATTTTCAATTCCAGCGTCTCGGTCGCCGACGCGAGACCCAAGGTTCTCGAGTACCTGAAGCAATTGGTGAAGACCGGGCGGGAGTCGGCCCAGAACGCGCTTGAGGTTGATGGTAATGGCCGGCGTTGCGCGGCGGGCCTCAGTCTCTTCCAGGACGAGCTCATACGCCTCATCTATGATTATACCGTAAGCCATGTTTATCGAGCGACGAACCCGTCGGACGCAGAACGCATGGCAATCGTCGCGACCGGCGGTTATGGACGCGGGCTGCTGGCGCCAGGATCGGACATCGATCTGCTCTTTCTCCTGCCCTACAAGCAGACGCCTTGGGGTGAGAGCGTCGCGGAATACATGCTGTATCT
>JAICLG010000369.1 GCA_025927515.1 Hyphomicrobium sp. | reverse complement strand
GCGTCGTTTTCATGCCGCGCGAGGCGGCGAGGTCGGCCGGGCCGAGGCTCATGCCGTGCATGCGCGGGGAAGCCGCAGCGATTGCCTCGACGTTATTGACGCCTTCGGCGGTTTCGAGGATGGCGTGGATCAGGATCGGCTTCTTGACGCCGTGCTTGGCTTCGAGCTGGGCAAGCAACTGATCGAGGTAATGGATATCCCACGGCCCCTCGACCTTCGGCAGCATGACGACGTCGAGCTTGTTGCCGACGCTGGCGACGATCTCGGTGATATCATCCAGCATCCACGGCGAATTCAAGCAGTTGATGCGCGTCCAGACTCCGGTGCCGCCGAAGTCGTTGTCACGCAGCATCTGGATGAAACCCTTGCGGGCGTTTTCCTTTTGATCGAGCGGGACCGCATCTTCGAGGTTGCCCAGGATGACGTCGACCTGAGCCGCGAGATCCTTGATCTTGGCGCGGATCTTCTCGTTGTGCGGCGGCACGAAGTGGATCATCCGCTCGAGTTTGACGGGGAGCGCACGATATGGCTCGGGAGCGCCGATGGCGAGGGGTGCGAAGTGTTTGGCGGGCGTACGCGTCGAAGCCATCAGCAGCAATCCTATTCGTTCGAGATCGTTCAATCCGGCAATGTCGGCGGCACCATTGAGGGTGTCCGCGCCCATGTCAATTGGGCACGCTTACGCCTCAGGCGTTGCTTAACGCCCGAGTGCATCATCCTGATGCAGCGATATTAAGCGTGCGCGCGGCGGCCGGATCATCGCTCCTCGACATCGCCATAGAATGATCGGACAGTGCCGAGGCGATGTCGAGCGCGGACGGCTGCGCGTCGCGAGCACGAAGGGACCGCCATGATCGAGGTCACCAACCAGCCGCCTCCGTTTGAGAACTACAACTTGTTCGAGAGCGATACCGTGCTCCGCGAGACCGTTGCGCGGGAGGGCGCCGGCTGGGCCCAATCCGATCTTGGAAAGCTCGGCGCGCGTCTTGGTACGGCGGAGACGATCGCGCTCGGTTTTGATGCCAATCGCAATCCGCCAGTGCTCCGCGCGTTCGACAGGTACGGGCATCGCATCGACGAGGTTGATTTCCATCCGTCGTGGCATGAGCTTTTGAAACTTTGTTTGGACGCGGGCCTGCACTGCAGCCCGTGGGCAGAGCCGCGGGCAGGCGCGCATGTGGCCCGGGCCGCAGGCACCTACATGCTGGCGCAGATCGAGAGCGGCGTTTATTGCCCGATCTCGATGACGTACGCTTGCGTTCCGACGCTGAGGCGTGCGCCCGATATCGCAACCGAGTGGTTGCCGCGCCTCTTTTCGCGAACCTACGATCCGAGCTTTCGTCCGGCAGCCGAGAAGAGTTCGGCGCTCATCGGCATGGGGATGACCGAGAACCAGGGCGGGTCGGATCTCAGATCCAACGTCACGCGCGCCGAACCTTATGCGAGCGAAGGCGAAAGGCGATACTTCCGTTTGAATGGACATAAATGGTTCATGTCGGCGCCGATGTGCGACGCGTTCCTCGTGCTGGCGCAGACCGAAGCCGGGCCGACATGCTTTCTCGTTCCGCGATGGACACCCGATGGGAAACGCAACGCCATTCACATCCGGCGCTTGAAGGACAAGCTCGGCAATCGCTCGAACGCATCGAGCGAAGTCGAGTTCGAGAATACGCACGGCGAGCTTGTTGGCGAGGAAGGGCGGGGCATTCCGACGATCATCGAAATGGGCAACTATACGCGGCTCGATTGCGCCATCGGCTCCGCCGGATTGATGCGCCAGGGACTGGCGCAGGCGATCCATCACGCGCGCTACAGGCGAACCTTCCAGAAGCAGCTCATCGATCATCCGCTGATGACGAACGTGCTCGCCGATCTCGCGATTGAATCCGAAGCCGCGACGCTTCTGGCTCTGAGGCTGGCGCGCGCCTATGACGAGGAAGGCGAGGCGGCGACGACGTTCCGCCGCGTGCTGACGCCTGCGGCGAAGTTCTGGATTTGCAAGCGCGCGCCTGCATTCGCCGCCGAAGCGATGGAAGTGCTCGGCGGGAATGGATACGTCGAGGAATTCAATCTGGCGCGCATCTACCGCGAAGTGCCGCTCAACTCGATCTGGGAAGGATCGGGCAACGTCATGTGTCTCGACG
The DNA here is from genome assembly GCA_025927515.1 of Hyphomicrobium sp. Lineage (GTDB taxonomy): Bacteria > Pseudomonadota > Alphaproteobacteria > Rhizobiales > Hyphomicrobiaceae > Hyphomicrobium_B. The sequence continues at coordinate 253 of JAICLG010000369.1, read as the reverse complement.
TGCTGCGCGCACTGGCGCGGTCGCCGCTTGCCGCCGAGGTTGTGGCCGAAGAGATGCGCGAGCCTGCAAGTAGTGACCGGAGGCTTGCGCAATTCATCGAGCGAATGCGAGCGTCGGCGACGGCGACCGACGAGTCGCAAGCTCGTGTTTTCGTCCGCGATCTCGTCGTGGCGCTGCAAGCGTCGATGCTGATCCGGCACGCCCCGCAGATGGTCGCCGACGGATTTTGCGCTTCGCGATTGGGCGGCGGCTC
>JAICLG010000152.1 GCA_025927515.1 Hyphomicrobium sp. | reverse complement strand
AGGATCGACTCGCCGTTCCAAAGGATATCGCCCTCGGTAACCTCGTAACCGTCGCGGCCGGCCAGAACGTAAGCGAGCGTCGACTTGCCCGAGCCGTTCGGGCCCATGATGGCGTGCACTTCTCCTTTCGGGACGGTCAGCGACAGGCCTTTCAGGATCACGCGATCCTCGTCCTCGAGCTTCACGTGCAGGTTTTTGATTTCAAGCATCTTACTTACCTCTGAAGTCCCTATTCGGCCTACCGGCCACCCTATCCTTGACCTTCTCCCCTTGAAGGATGGGGAGAAGGAAACGCCTTAGCCGACCGATCCTTCGAGCGAGATGCCGATCAGCTTTTGGGTTTCGGCCATGAATTCCATTGGCAGATGCTGCAGCACGTCGCGAACGAAGCCGTTAACGACGAGTGCAATGGCCTCTTCCTGTGAAAGCCCGCGCTGACGGCAATAGAACAGCATGTCGTCGGAGATTTTCGACGTCGTCGCTTCATGCTCGAAATGCGCGCTGGAGTTCTTGGCTTCGATGTAAGGCACGGTATGCGCGCCGCACTTGTCGCCGATCAGCAGCGAGTCGCAGTTCGTGAAGTTTCTGACGTTCGTCGCCTTGCGATGCGCCGAGACGAGACCGCGATAGGTATTCTGCGAATAGCCCGCCGCGATGCCCTTCGAGATGATGCGGCTCGACGAGTTCTTGCCGAGGTGAATCATCTTCGTACCGCTATCGACTTGCTGATAGCCGTTCGAAACGGCGATCGAATAGAATTCGCCGCGCGTATTGTCGCCGCGCAGGATGCAGCTCGGATACTTCCACGTGATCGCCGAGCCAGTTTCGACCTGCGTCCATGAGATCTTCGAGCGGTCGCCGCGGCAGTCACCACGCTTCGTGACGAAGTTGTAAATTCCGCCTTTGCCCTCGGCGTCGCCGGGATACCAGTTCTGAACGGTCGAGTATTTGATCTCCGCATCGTCGAGCGCAATGAGTTCGACCACGGCTGCGTGCAGCTGATTGGTGTCACGAGTCGGCGCCGTGCAGCCTTCGAGATACGACACGTAGGCGCCACGGTCGGCGATGATCAACGTCCGCTCGAACTGCCCGGTATCCTTCTCGTTCATGCGGAAATACGTCGAAAGCTCCATCGGGCAGCGCACTCCCGGAGGCACGTAGACGAATGAGCCGTCGGAATAGACGGCCGCGTTCAGCGCCGCATAGAAGTTGTCGGACTGCGGTACGACGGAGCCCAGATACTTCTTCACCAGCTCGGGGTGCTCGCGCACGGCTTCCGAGATCGAGCAGAAGATGACGCCGGCCTTGGCCAGCTCTTTCTTGAACGTCGTCACGACCGAGACGCTGTCGAACACGGCATCGACCGCAACTTGCGAGGTTTTCACGCCAGCCAGGATTTCCTGCTCCTTCAGCGGAATTCCGAGCTTTTTATAGGTATCGAGCAACTGCGGATCGACGTCTTCAAGCGACTTCGGTCCATCGGTCGATTTCGGCGCAGAGTAATAATAGATGTCCTGAAAATCGATCTTCGGGTAGTTGACGCGCGCCCACGTCGGCTCCGTCATCGCCTTCCAGCGCTGGAACGCTTCGAGGCGCCAGTTCAACAGCCACTCCGGTTCGCCTTTTTTGGCCGAGATGTAGCGCACGGTCGATTCATCGAGGCCCTTCGGGGCCTTGATGCTCTCGATCTTCGTCTCGAAGCCGTACTTGTACTGGTCGACGTCGATCTTCTTGACTTGCTCGATCGTCTCCTGAACAGCAGCCATTTCCTCATCTCTCTTTCAACAAACGCCGCCACGCGGCACTTCAACTCGTCTTTAGTCGTCGTTATGCTGCGATCGCGGGGGCGCCGGCGATCGTCCGCCAGGCTTCCACGAACGCTTGGATATCGTTCTTTGTCGTCGTCGGGCCGAGGCTAATGCGGATCGAGCTCGTCGCGAACTCGGGGCCAAGGCCCATCGCTTCAAGCACGTGGCTGGCTCCGACTTTGCCAGATGAGCATGCCGATCCGGCACTAACGGCGACGCCCGCCAGATCGAGGCGGATCACCAGCGTCTCGGCGAGCTTGCCCGGAAGCGCCACGGCGATCGTATTTGCTATTCGCGGCGCAGCTTCGCCGACAATGACCGCGTGCGGGCTAATGCGACGAATTTCCGCTTCGAGGCCGTCACGCAAATTGCGGACCGACGAAATGCTTTCCAGTTCGGCCATCGCTGCTTCGGCAGCAGCACCAAAACCTGCAATCGCCGCGACGTTCTCGGTGCCTGCCCGCCGACGGCGCTCCTGGCCTCCGCCACGCAGCAACGGCACAAGGTCAACATGGTCACGGATGACGAGCGCGCCAACCCCCTTCGGGCCACCGAGCTTGTGCGCCGAGATGGCCAGTGTATCGAGGCCGAGCGCTGCAAAATCTATCGGCAAACGGCCAGCAGCCTGAACCGCGTCCGAATGCACGGAGACACCGTGGCCGCGTGCGAATTCCGCAACTTCCGCAACGGGCTGGATGACGCCCGTTTCGTTGTTTGCCATCTGCAGGGCGACGACAGCCGGCGTAGCCACGCCGCGCTTCAGGATATGTTCGGCAACTTCGTCCACCCGGACGACGCCGTCGCGGCCGGTGGAGAGCGTGATGACATCGCATTTCGCGGCCCGCACCGGCGCGAGCACGGACTCATGCTCGATGCCGCTCGTCAAAATCGTCGCCCACGGCTGAGACATTGCCCAGGCATTGGCTTCCGAAGCACCGCTCGTAAAAACGATTTCCGATGGTTTTGCGCCGACGAGACGCGCGACCCGTTCGCGTGCTGCTTCGACGACGGCGCGGGCGCGACGTCCTTCGGCATGAACCGACGACGGATTTCCGACGAGGTCGAGCGCCGCAATCATCGCCGCCTTGGCCTCGGAGCGCAGCGGAGCCGTCGCGTTATGATCGAGGTACGCAACATTCTTCGCGGCGGGCGAAGCTGTGACAGCCGGGCGCCGCGAATATTTTCCGCCGGCGATCACATCGGCCAGACTCGTGGAGGCGAGAAATTCGGTGGTCGCCTCGCTCAGTGCGCTCCACAATCCATGCGTCAAACACGGGGACGCGACGGAGCAGCGCGGGTCGTTGTCGGAGCAGCGCGTGAAGTGCGTCGCTTCCTCGACGGCCGCCATCACCTCGGCGACGGAAATCTCCGACGGATCCTTAGCTAACCTGTACCCACCAGCGCGACCACGGGCGCTCTCGACGAGACCGGTTCGTCGCAACGGGACAAAAAGCTGTTCCAGATAGGCCAACGGCAGGTGCTGGCGTTCCGCGACCAGCGACAATGGAACCGCAACCTGATCGGCATAGCTGGCGAGGTCCGCCATCGCCATGACCGCGTAGCGGCCTTTGGTTGTCAGTTCCACGTCTTCTCTCCGGACTAGAGCCGCCTCAAGTGACGGCGAAATCCTATTTCCTTGCGTTCGACGCCCCCGACTGTGCTAAGAGAGCCGCCCTGAGTGCAGCGCACGCCTAGCTATGCGAGAGATGTTTCGAACTGTTCTAAATTATGGAAATCCTGAGCCCGCAAGTCAAGGTTTGAGAGCTTGAGCACAAGGATTTGAATGCCGCAGGCCTCGCCGAGGCGGCTGCTGACCCGAAACCCCAATCGAACCAATCACCCGAACCCGAGTAATTTCTAATGCCCGAACTGATTATCAACGGTCCCGGCGGTCGCCTGGAGGCCCGCTATCACCACGAAAGCAGCAGCGACAGCCCGATTGCGCTGATTCTGCATCCGCACCCGCAGCTTGGCGGGACGATGAACAACCAGGTCGTCTACACGCTCTATCATACGTTCGCGGCGCGGGGCTTTTCGGTCCTGCGATTCAATTTCCGCGGCGTTGGCCGCAGCCAGGGCGTCTGGGACAGCGGTCCGGGCGAGCTTGCGGATGCGGCATCGGCGCTCGATTGGCTGCAGCTCGTCAAGCCTGACGCCAAGACCTGCTGGATCGCAGGCGTCTCGTTCGGCACCTGGATCGCCATGCAGCTTCTCATGCGCCGGCCCGAAGTCGACGGCTTCGTTTGCGTCGCGCCGCTGGCGAACCTTTACGATTTCAACTTCCTTGCGCCCTGCCCGTCGTCCGGTCTTTTGATCAACGGCGAGCTTGACCGCGTGGTGCCGACGTCGGCCGTCGCGGAAATGTCGGTCAAAACGAAAGTTCAGCGCGGCATCAAGATCGCGCACGAGATCATTCCGGGCGCCAACCATTTCTTCGAGAACAAGACGGAAGAACTAGGTCAGGTCGTCGGCAAGTATCTCGACGAGCGCATGATCCAGTTCGAAGAAGATCGCGAGCGCAACAAGGAACGCGAACGTGAGCGGGAACGCGAGCGTCAGCGTCAGCGCGAGCTTGAACGGATGGAAGCGCAGAGCACGCCCGCTGCGCCGACCGGCGGTGACGACGAAAGCGACGACGAATAATTTCGCCGACGGTGCAAATTGCTGATCAGCGCGCCGGCGACGGGTCGGCGCGCACCCCACCGGTCATCGGCTCGGGCGCTCCGGTCGTGCCGGGAAATGTGATCGGCAAACCTTTGACCGAGCGAACCGCAAGATAAGCCCAGGCCTCCGCTTCAACGCTGTCGCCGTCAATATTCGCGGCTTCCGCGGGTACGACGTCGTGGTGCACCTGCGCTGCGAGCATGCGCATGATCGTGCGATTATGCCGGCCGCCGCCAGCAACGATCCACAGCTCCGGTTCTTGCGGCATGTACTCGCGCGATATGGCGATCGCCTGCGCGGTAAACGCCGCGAGGGTCGCTGCGCCGTCGTCCGTCGAAAGTTCGGCGATCGCGTCGACCGAGAACGTATTGCGATCGAGCGATTTGGGCGGCGGCTTCATGAAATAGGCGTGCCCCAGGAAATATCGGACGGCATCCTCGTCAACGCGACCTTGCGCGGCCGCTTCGCCATTTTCATCGCGCGCACTCCCCACGTGCTGCATCATCCAATCGTCGAGCAGCGCGTTGCCCGGGCCAGTGTCGAACGCTATCAGGCTGCCGTCTCCGCCGATCCACGTCACGTTGGCAACGCCACCGATGTTGACGATCGCGAGCGGACGCGCCGGGAGTTTCGCGGTCAGCGCACGATGATAGACGGGCACCAGCGGCGCACCCTGCCCGCCAGCCGCGACGTCGGCAGCGCGGAAATCGTAGATGACCGGACAGCGCGTCGCGTCTGCGAGCTGTTGGCCGAGGCCGAGTTGTACCGTCAGACCTGCTTCCGGCCGATGCAAAACGGTCTGGCCGTGAAAGCCGATCAGATCAATGGCCGCGCCATCGGTTCCCGTCTTCTCCAGAAATTGCGCCACGGCCGCGGCGTGCCTGTCCGTTACCTCGCGCTCGGCCTCGGACAGAGAGCCGGGGCGGTCATCTCGCGATTTGAGGGTTTTGGCATCGGCGATTGCTGTCGCAAGCAGTCGGCGCATGCGATCGTCATAGGGAAATGTCAGCGCCGGACCGCGCTTTGAGACCGTCTCGCCGTCGGTTTCGAGATATGCCACGTCGATGCCATCGAGCGAGGTGCCGCTCATCAGGCCGAGGGCTCTCATCACCTTGCTCATCATCACCTTCCCGTGCATGGTGCCGCCGCCCTGGCGCCGGCATTATTGGCCGCGTGCGCAAATCTGCAATCAAGGCCCGACGCAGCAATGACGACACTCAAGTCCGACTTCCTTAAGATTATGACCGAGCGCGGTTTCGTACACCAGTGCTCCGACAGCGATGGGCTGGACGCGCTGGCACAGCGTGGCGAGATCATCGCCTACGTTGGTTACGATTGCACCGCACCGTCACTGCACGTCGGTTCGCTGATTTCGATCATGATGCTCGCGTGGCTGCAGAAGTCGGGCGGCAAACCGATCGCATTGATGGGCGGCGGCACGACACGCGTCGGCGACCCATCAGGCAAGGACGAAACGCGCCAGCTGCGTACGGTCGCGGAGATTGACGCCAACAAGAACGGAATCAAGCGCGTCTTCTCGAACTTCCTCTCATTCGGAGACGGCAAAAGCGACGCGCTGATGGTCGACAATGCTGAATGGCTTGCGCCGCTCAACTACATCGATTTTCTGCGCGATGTCGGACGGCATTTTTCCGTCAATCGCATGCTGACGATGGACAGCGCGAGACTTCGCCTCGACCGCGAGCAGGAACTCTCATTCATCGAGTTCAACTACATGCTGCTGCAGGCGTACGATTTCGTCGAGCTCAATCGTCGTTACGGCTGCAACGTGCAGATGGGCGGCTCGGATCAGTGGGGCAACATCGTCACCGGCATCGATCTCGGCCGCCGCATGGGCGTCAAGGAACAGCTGTTCGCTCTGACGTGTCCGCTGCTGACGACGGCGTCGGGCGCCAAGATGGGAAAGACGGCCACGGGCGCCGTGTGGCTCAACGAAGAGCAGCTCTCCGCCTATGATTACTGGCAGTTCTGGCGGAACACGGAAGACGCCGACGTCGAACGCTTTCTGAAGCTTTTCACGATGCTGCCGCTCGACGAAATTGCAAAGCTCGCGGCGCTTGGTGGCGCGGAGATCAACGAGGCCAAGAAGCGGCTTGCGACGGAAGCGACGGCATTGGTGCACGGGCGCGCGAAAGCCGAGGCTGCCGCGGAAACGGCGCGCAAAACGTTCGAGCAGGGAGCGCTCGCGACCGATCTGCCGACAATCGATATTGCGCGCGCTGATCTCGACTCGGGCCTTGGTATTCTGACGGCTTTCGTCAAAGCCGGGCTCGTCGCTTCCAACAGCGAAGCACGCCGGCAAATTCAGGGTGGCGGTCTGAAGGTCAACGATGCGCCGGTCACGAGTGATAAGTCGGTGCTCAAGACGACGGACGCAGAGTCGGGCGTTATCAAGCTGTCGCTCGGCAAGAAGAAGCATGTGCTCCTGAAGCCGGTCTAGCCGTCGCGCCGAAGCGCCGTCATCAATGGGCTGGCGATGTCGTCGTCGACGACCAGCCGTCAATGGCCTCGGCCTGAGCGCCGCTGCGCTTCTTCGATTTTGCTTTCGACTTGGCTCTGGTCTTCGGTTGGACGTTGCGGCCGGCAGGCGATGGGCTCACCCGTGCAGGGGATTGCACGGCGCGGTCATCGCCGCGAACCTGCACTTTCGGATCGGACGCCGTCATCTGGAACATTTCGCGGAAGATGCCGGGTGCGACGAGCGAAAGCGGATTGACGATCACTTGCGGATTCGACGTCGGGCCCTCCACAGCGAACGTCATGCCGAAGATCCCTTCGCCCTGCGTGCCGGAAATGATCTGGCCGAGCACGGGAATGCCGCCGAGCGCGCCGTTCAAACCTTGAAGCGGAATGTAGGTGCCGCCGAAATTGACGCGCTTCGTCTT
>JAICLG010000343.1 GCA_025927515.1 Hyphomicrobium sp. | reverse complement strand
TCGTACCCGCGTCGGTTTTCTCGGACACGGAATCGGCGTTTACGAAGATCTTTCCGCGCGCGAAAATCTGCAGTTTTTCGCCCGCATCGTCGGCCTTGAAAACCGATCCCGCACCGTAGATGACTGGCTCGAACGTGTCGGCTTAGCGAGGGTTGCAACCATGCCCGTTCGTCAATTCTCGCGCGGAATGCGCCAGCGCCTTGCGCTCGCCCGGACCTTTCTGCACACGCCGGATCTCCTGTTTCTCGACGAACCCTTCACATCGTTGGATGACCGCGCCATCGCGATGCTCAGCCTATTGCTCGTCCAAGCCCGCGAGCGCGGCGCAACCATCGTACTGTCAACACATCAGCTACGCGAGGCAATGGCAATCGCCTCAGATGTGGCTTTGATCGAAAATGGCCGACTCCGCTTCGCCGGCGAACGAACAATCGAAATGCTCGAAGATCCTGCTTTGCTCTATCGCCTTCACACGGAGCTCGGCGCCGATTGAGAGTCTTACGTCAGGCGTTTTCGGTCGCATACAAAGATTTATCCATTGAACTCCGCACGAAGGAATCGCTCAACGCCGCCGGGGCGTTCGCCATCGCGATTCTGCTTTTACTCAGTTTTGTGTTCGATCCCTTTTCGGATGTGGTCCGCGAAATGTCCGGCGGCCTCCTCTGGCTGGTGTTTGCATTTTCCGGCGCGCTGATTTTTAACCGCGGCTTCTCCCGTGAACTTCCGAACGAATGCCTCGACGCGCTGTTAGCTTCCCCGCTTTCCCCCGCGAGTCTGCTGATCGGAAAAGCCGGCGGTATCTTCGTCACACTGCTGCCCGTCGAATTCGTTTCGTTGTTCGTTTTCGGTATCTTCTACAACGTACGCTGGTGGCTTCATCCCGCCGAGCTCGCCGGGATTTTCGTGCTTGCCACGTGGGGAATCGCCATTGTCGGTGCGGTCTTTGGCGCGTTGACCGTGAATCTGCGCCTTCGGGAATTGATGCTGCCGGTCATCATCTATCCACTGCTCATTCCACTTCTGATTGGCGCTATCGAAGTCACAAACAGCCTTATCGCCAACCACCCGATCACGGCGTACGAATGGCTCTGGGCCCGTGTCCTTCTGGTCTTCGACATCGTCATGACGGCGCTAGCCTCCGTTTTGGCGGAAACAATTTTGGTCAACTAGTATTGAAAGGAAGAAATCAGGAATGAGAGAACGACTGTCGATCGTGCTGGCAGCGATTGCCGCGCTGCTGCTGGCTAATAACCTCCACGCGATGTTTCTGTCCCTCCCGGACGAAGCCATGCAAGGCGCGATTTATCGCATCCTGTTTTTCCACGCGCCAGCCGCCATGGTCGGCATGATCGGCTACTTCGTTGCGCTCACGCTCAGCATCATGTATCTGAGCTTCGGCGACTTTAAATACGATTCGCTGGCCGCCTCGGTCATAGAAGTCGCGCTCGCGTTTTCGCTCGTCAATATTGTCACCGGCAGCATCTGGGCGCGCATCATCTGGGGCATCTGGTGGACCTGGGATTACCGCCTCACCTCCGCGCTCGTTTGCATCCTCATTTTTAGTGGATATCTGATGCTGCGCCGTGCCATCGACGAACCGACACAACGGGCGCGACTGTCCTCGGCGTTATGCATCTTTGGCTGTGTCGACGTCGTGATCGTTTGGAAATCGATTGAGTGGTTTCGCAACCAGCATCCAGGACCGGTTCTCGATTTCCGAACTGGTGGCGGACGTATGGATCCGGCCATGTCCCATGTTTTCTACATGAACTTTCTGGCGCTTCTCCTGGTTGCAACAGTATTGGTCCTGATTCGCACCCGCCAGGAATCCACCGCTCGTGAGATTGACTCGCTGCGACGCCTGGCGCACGCCGCATAGAAGGAAATAATTGTGGACGCTCGAAATTTCACTTACATGTTCTACGGCTTCACGGCCGCTTGGTTGATCATTATGCTCTACGTCATCAGCCTCGCTCGACGTGGCGCACGTCTGAAGAAAGAACTCGAGGACGTAAAGCAACTCATCCGAGGCGAACGGTCCAAGGACGAAGACTTGTTCCCAAACCGGGTTCGCTGATCGATGCCGATCGTCCTTGATCGCCGCTCGTTTCTAAGATACGCAGCGGGTGTCTCGACCCTTGCGCTCGCCCGCGCAGACGCTTCGGCCACGCGCATCGCTCTACTGTCTGACACACACATCGCTGCCGACAAGAACGACACATTTCGTGGATTCAACCCCTCTTCGAACCTGACGACCGTCGTTGGCCAGGTCGGCCAACAGCACTTCGATCTGGCTGTCGTGAACGGCGATCTGGCACGACTCATGGGCGAACCGGCGGACTATGCCCAGTTCGCCTCTCTGATGCAGCCTATCTTTGCTGCAGCACCGACGCTATTCACCATGGGGAACCACGACGGCCGGGAACACGCGGAAGCTGCATTGACGAAAAAGAGTGGAACCGTGCAGCCGGTGAAGAAGAAATGGGTCACCACGATCGACGCCGGGCCGGTCAGCCTGGTGTTTCTCGATTCGCTTCTGGCAACGAATGTAACTCCCGGACAGCTCGGCAAGGCTCAACGCGCCTGGCTGGCGAACTACCTGGACGGTGCTGCCGCGAAGCCCCTCGTAGTCTTTGTTCACCACCAGCCGGATCTGAACGACGACAACGCGCTCGTCGACGCCGAAGCGCTACTTGCGATTCTCCGTCCGCGACGCGCCGTAAAAGCGCTCATCTTCGGCCACACGCACGAATACCGGTGCGACAAGCAGGACGGTCTGCACCTGATCAACCTTCCGGCGGTCGGCTACAACTTCTCCGATCCGTATCCCGTTGGCTGGATCGACTCGACATTCTCCACCCGAAGCATCACGATGAAACTCCACGCGATTGCCGG
>JAICLG010000180.1 GCA_025927515.1 Hyphomicrobium sp. | reverse complement strand
GACGCTTGGCCATCAGCTTACGGCAGATTTGCGGTTGCGCACTCGCGCGAGGCGGCGCCTCCGATCATAGCTTCAGCCTATTCCGGCCGGCAGGTAGAACAGGTCTGCCTTTCAAGCACATTGCGCCGAACCCGCGCATAAAGCGTTGCAGCTGCTTGGTTGCGGTGCACTGCGCCGGGTCATGGACTTGTCAGGCCCGCTCGGGTCGGGCACAAGCGGGGGCTGCGAACGAAATTGGATGCCCGGAGACCCTTATTCCCATGTCGAAAAAGAAGATCCTGATCACCTGGCCTCTGCCCGAGGCTGCCATGGCTCGCGCCCGTGCCTCCTACGACGTCATCGCTCATGGGGACGATCCGCAAATCACGATCGACGAAATGCTCGAGACGGCGAAGAACGTCGATGCGCTGCTCATCACGCTCAACGAGAAGTGCCGCAAGGACGTCATCGACAGGATGCCGGACAATATCAAGTGCATCTCGACGTATTCGATCGGCTTCGACCACATCGATCTCGACGCGTGCAAGGCGCGCGGCATCAAGGTCGGGAATGCGCCGCACGGCGTTACTGTCGCGACGGCTGAAATTGCCATGCTGCTTCTGCTCGGTTCGGCGCGCCGCGCCTCCGAGGGCGAGAAGATGATCCGTACGCGGTCTTGGCCAGGCTGGCAGCCGCTGCAGCTCGTCGGTCAGCGCCTGGACAACAAGAAGCTTGGTATCTACGGCTTTGGCAAGATCGGTCAGGCGCTGGCGCAACGCGCCCGCGGCTTCGACATGGAGGTCCATTACTACGACATCTACCGTGCGAAGCCCGAGGTCGAGGCGAAGTACAACGCCACGTATCACGACAGCCTCGACAGCCTGCTCAAGGTCTCGCAGTTCTTCTCGATCAATGCGCCATCGACGCCCGAGACGCGCTATTTCTTCAATAAGGAGACAATCGAGAAGCTGCCGCAGGGCGCGATCGTCGTGAACACGGCGCGCGGCGATCTGGTGAAGGACGACGACGTCATCGCGGCATTGAAGTCGGGTCGTTTGGCTTACGCTGGTCTCGATGTTTTTGCGGGTGAGCCGAAGATCAACGAAGGCTATTACGACCTGCCGAATACGTTCCTGTTCCCGCACTTGGGTTCGGCGGCAATCGAAGCGCGCAACCAGATGGGCTTTGAATCGCTCGACAACATCGATGCGTTCTTCGCCGGCAAAGAAATGCCGTTCAAGCTGGCTTGAGTTTGGCAAGCATGATTTCGTGAATGGCCGGGCTCGTCCCGGCCATTTTTTGTTCGCCCGACCTTTGGGCGCATTGCGCTGAATGGCCGGGTCAAAGCCCGTCCATGGAGTGAGGAAGTATCACTACGTCCGCTTGCTGACCTGTCATCCCGGGCGAGCCCATTTGCGAGACCCGGGACCCAGCGGGAATCTCTCGCGCGTGGTCCTGGGTCCCGGCTCTGCGCTGAGCTCCGGCCGGGATGACAAAAGTTACGCCTTACTCGCTAACGTCATCCCCGCGCAGGCGGGGATCCGTCCGAGCTTCGAGTGATCACTCGACAGCAGGCCTGGGCAGATCCCGGCCTTCGCCGGTATGACGGCGTGTGGATGGTTATGCGGTGTGCTGATGATCCTGCATCATCCAGTTGGCGGCGCGAAGCAGGGCGGCATCGTTGCCGCGCGTTGCGACGAGTTGCACGCCGACGGGAAGCCCTTCGACCTTGATCAACGGCAGCGAGATGCAAGGCATGCCGAGGTACGTCCAGATCGCGTTGAACAGCGGACTTCCGGTGCTGCTAAGGCCGACGAGCGCAGGACCCATGGCGGCAGGAGTGAGGATCGCGTCGTAGTCGGCAATGAGTGGCCGCAACACCTCATAGAGACTTTCCTGCTCGGCGTGAGCGGCCGCATAGTCGGCAGCGGAAAAGGTGCGGCCTTCGGCAATGATTTCCTTCAATTTCTCTGACACGCGGTCTGGATTGGCGTCGGCGATCGGGCCGTAGTTTCGGGCGATATCATAGAACTGGACGATCTGCGGCAGGCGCAGAATGTCTTCAAAATCCGATGGAAGTGTCGACTCGACGATCTCGGCGCGAGCTCCGAAACTTCCGGCGAAGGCTTCGCACGCGGTTTTCATGGCAGCTTCGGCCTGCGGCCATGCCAGCGTCTTGATGAAGGCAAATCTCGGCACGCGCGGTGCGGGGTCCTGCAGCGCCTTGACGAGCGACGGTTTCGCGACCGGCGTCATATCGAAGTCGGAGGGATCGAAGCCGCTGATGGCGTCGAAGAGGAGCGCAATGTCTTCGACGGAACGCGCATAGCCGCCGATCGTGTCAAGCGGCGGAGACTGCGCGAGGACGCCCGAACGCGACGTGTAGCCGAACGTCGGTTTGAAGCCGATGACGCCGCAGTAGGACGCGGGACGGATCACCGATCCAGCGGTTTGGGTTCCAAGCGCAAGCGGGACCTGGTGGTCGGCTACGGCGGCGGCTGAACCGGAAGACGAACCGCCAGGGGTTCTTTCGAGGTCGTGCGGATTGCATGTCCGGCCGGGACCGAAGAAGGCCAGCTCGGTCGTAACGGTCTTGCCGACGATAATGGCGCCCGCGGATTTCAGTTGCTCAACGATGAAAGCGTCGAAATCCGGTTGCCGCCCGGCGAAGACCTCGGAGCCGTATTCGGTCGGAAAATCCTTGGTATCGATGATGTCCTTGATGCCGACCGGGATGCCATCGAGGGACGAAGCCGGGCGGCCTTCGGCGCGGCGAGCATCGCTGGCGCGGGCCGCTTTGAGGGCAGCTTCCGAATCGACAATCGTCCAGGCGCCGACCGCACCGTCACGTTCGGCTATGCGCGCGAGGTGTTCAGAAACGAGCGCTTCGGAGGTCACCCGCCCGCTTTCAAGCTCGCGGCGAGCCTCGCTGGCCGTCAGCCGCTCGAGATTTGTATGGTTCATTCGCACCGCTTCCCCGGAATTTACCTGGATTCAGCTTGCCGCTTGATGCGCCAGGGCCGGAAAAGTTGCAAGCTGGCCCCCGGCCATCGCTATTAGGGGGCCGGAAGACGCAATTTCCCTGCGTTATGGGCATCCGAGACAAAAAGCGCCGTGCAAGTCGGCAAGTGGGCTCTTCTGCCAATTGTATCCGGCGGGCGGGCGTACTAGGAAACCTGCAGCGATTTCCCATCCTGAGGACGAGAATGACTAGAGAGCCTCGCCGCCCTGGCCGGCATTTTTTGCAAATTCCTGGGCCGACGCCCGTGCCGGAACGGGTTCTGGCGGCGATGTCGCGTCAGATGCTCGATCACCGCGGGCTTGAGTTTCAGCAGCTCGGCCGCCGGGTGCTTTCCGGCATCAAAGGCATTTTCAAAACGCAAAGCCACGTCATCATCTATCCGTCGTCCGGCACCGGCGCGTGGGAGGCCGCTCTCACCAACACGCTGTCGCCCGGCGACAAGGTTCTGATGTGCGAGACGGGACAGTTCGCCGTGCTTTGGGCGGCGATGGCCGCGCGGCTCGGTCTTGAACCGGAAGTCATTCCGACCGACTGGCGCATCGGCGCCGACGCGAACCTCATCGAGAAGGCGCTGCGCGCCGACAAGGCTCATAAGATCAAGGCCGTCTGCGTCGTGCACAACGAAACGTCGACGGGATGCCTGACGCGTCTCGACGAAGTGCGCAAGGCGATCGACGCCGCCCAGCATCCGGCGCTGCTGATGACGGACAGCATCTCGGGTCTCGTCTGTGCCGATCTTCGGCATGACGAGTGGGGCATCGATGTCACCGTTTCGGGTTCGCAGAAGGGCATGATGCTGCCGCCCGGCCTGTCATTCACCGCGGTCAGCGCCAAGGCACTTGAAGCCGCGAAGAAGGCGACGCTTCGTTGCTCGTACTTCTCGTGGAGCGACATGCTGGCGAACAATTCGAACGGCTTCTTCCCGTACACGCCCGCAACCGGTTTGCTCTACGGCCTCGCCGAAGCGATCGATATGATCAACGAGGAAGGCCTCGAAAACGTGTTCGTGCGCCACACGCGTCTCGCGGAAGCGACGCGGCGGGCGGTCGAGGCGTGGGGTTTCGAGACGCAATGCCGGGACAGCAAGTACTACTCGCCTGCAGTGACGACGGTCATTCTGCCGGAAGGGCATAATGCCGACGCCTATCGCAAGATCGTGCTCGACAATTTCAACATGTCGCTCGGCACGGGCCTCAACAGACTTGCGGGCAAGGCCTTCCGCATCGGGCATCTCGGCGACACGAACGAGCTGACCGTTCTCGGAGCCCTGACGGGTGTCGAGATGGGCTTCGAGCTCGCGGGCATTCCGCACCAGAAGGGCGGTGTCGCCGCTGCGATGAGCTATATCGCAGAGACGGCGGAAACGGCGAAGGCGGTTGCGGCTTAACCGGCCGCCGCAGCCTTCGTTCCACCGGCAAGGCTGGCGAGCTTCCCAGCCTTTTCGGCGGCCAGATAATAGAACGTGACGCGCTGCTTACGCGCGTCGTTCTTCATCGTCGCGCAGACATCGGCGATCAGCTTGTCGAGCTTGGCATCATCGTCTGTCAGGCCGAGCTTCTTCTTGAGCCAGCTATCGCGGATGGTGGCCAACTCGTTCTTGCTGGAGCAGGATACGAGAGATGCGTCGGCATTCTTGAGAGCGATGCCGAGATGCTTGACGATTGCCGCGATGGCTTTCTCGTCAACGTCCGCGCGATAGCGCTTAATGTCGCCGGCATGATTTGCGCTCATTGGGAGTTCTCCTTCTTGAACGGCGTCACGCCTTTCCAAGGTGCAAAGGCGCTCTGACATTAAAGCTGGTGAACCCCAAAGGCGAGCCGAAGGAGCGCTCTATCGAGGCTCCGTGCCAGCTCCGGCAAAGAAGTGGTTCAGGGTGCCGAGGCCAGCAGATAGTTAATCGAATGAAAGAAATTCTCGGGGCCGACGTAGCCCGAGATGCGGCCGACCTCATGCCGTGATTTCAGCACGACGAACGTCGGAACGACGTCGACGGGCGACGTAAGATCAGCCTGCGCATGGTCGACGTCGTTCACGTCGACAAATCGAACGGGCGCGTCCTTGCCTTGCTCGGAAGTCTGATAGGCGGGCAGAACATCGCGACGAAACAGCTGGCAATAAATACAGCCTTCCGCTTCAACGACGACGAGTTCGAAAGCGCTGTTCGCCGGCAGGCTTGCCGTATCGAGACCGGCGCGTGGTGCCGTCATCGGCAGAAAAAGCAGAAGGGCAAAAAGAGAGCCTGCAAGAATGCTGCGCACGAGATTCCCCCTCGAAAATGCGAGACGTTCTTTTCAGGTTAGTGCGGCTTGGCGGAGGCGAGCTGAAAAATTAAAGGCCTAGTTAATGAGTGTTCCAGAATGATACAGGCGGCCTCGACTTTCGTCCGCACAATGCCAAACCGCCGTCATGATTTCTTACAGCTGATCGCGACCGTCTTATAGCTGCCGAATCCGACCGCGGCTCCGCCGAACTGCTGCGCAATGGTGTCGCCAAGTTTTTTTGCCTGGGCATCGACTTTTGCGGCGTTGGGATCAAGCAGCGACGCGCTGCAGCCGGGCGGCGCGGCAGCTAGATTTATCGCATTCGTCTTTTCGGGCTCGAAGTCGATGAAGTACGACGGGTCGAACACGGCGAAGGTCAGGCCCTGCGCATCGGCAAATATGGGTTTCACCAGCGACAAGTGAAAATGCAGCTTCAGAACCTTGTTCGTGTATTCGAGGCGCGCATTCGTCGGCGTTGAAAAGGCAAGCTCCTCGGTCCCGAGCTTCGCGACCGTGAAGTAGTTGAAGTCCTTCAGGCCATCCATGTTAACCTTCAACAGCGGGGCTAATTCCTTCTGATCGTAATTGCCGTCGTTGTTGGTATCCAATCCTTCGAGCGCCATGCCGGCATAGGCGTCGTCAAATGACCAGGTGTGGTCGACTCCGGTGACCATGCCGTTGTTGTAGTCGACGGTCATTTCATACGTAATCCACATATGCGGGTGGGCCGATGCGGGCACTGTCGCCGTCATCAGCGCGGCCAGCACGATGAGCGCCACGCCAGATAGTTTTGCGTTCGAAATCAAGCAGCGCCTCATATGTTTGTCGCGTCCGGCATGGTTATTGGGCCGAGTTCGCCGGTAGCGTCGCATCGCGAAGGTGGCGACAATGCGACACGCGAATATCCTCGTCGCGGCCCCTGGCAGGCTCTTGCTGCGCGCGCAGTTAATTTGTTATATTATACATTCAAATATATCATATAGCAGGTCTATGATGACGATGACTTGGCCGACACGACCCAGTGTTGGCGCATTTTTGCTTCTGCTTTTCGCCTCCGGCCCTTCGCCCGCGGCCGAGACGCCCAAAGTCGTGGTCACGATAAAGCCCATTCATGCGCTCGTGACGGAAGTGATGGAAGGTGTGGGTACGCCGACCCTTCTCGTAGATGGTGCCGCTTCGCCGCATACGTTCAGCTTGCG
>JAICLG010000284.1 GCA_025927515.1 Hyphomicrobium sp. | reverse complement strand
CTCGGGCAGGAGTTCAGCCGTTCGGCTCGCAAGCTCGCGAAGACACGCCAGCAGTTCGCTTGAAGACTTCGGCTTGGCAAGAGCAGCCACATCGACTTTGTGCCGCGCCATGTCTTCGAGAGGAAGATAGACGCGATCGAGATCGCGATAGTCTTTGCCGCAGTCCTGCAGGTGGTTGATGATCTGCAAAGCCGTGCAAAGCGCATCGGACGACGGCCATGTCGCTTTCGACTCGCCATGCACGTCCAAAACGAAACGCCCGACGGGCATCGCCGAATAGCGGCAGTAATCGATCAACTCGGCCCAGGTACGATAGCGGTTCTTCGTGACGTCCTGGCGGAACGCCCGCAAAAGATCGAGCGCATGCTGCGGATCGAGTTTTCGATTTCTCAATTCGGCCCGAAGCGGCAACGCGTCGGCCGCTGCATCGGATTTATTGAGCAGCGTATCCTCAAGCGCATCGAGAATTGCAAACTTCGATGGCTCATCGAGCGTTGGATGATCCGCAGCATCATCGGCAGCGCGCGCAAAACGATAGAACGCCAGAATCGGAGACCGGTAGCGCGACGCAATGAGGCGCGACGCGACGGGAAAATTCTCGTCGTGCTCGGACTTCCCGGACTTGTACGCCGTGTCGACGGTCATTGCTTTCCTGCCTGCGCCTGGACGCGGCCCTTCCAGAGGCCTCCACGCCCAGCGCTATGCTGATACGCCGAATCTAGCGCAAAGCCTAAATAGGTGGCTGCAATAAGCGGCAGCGCCAAGCCCCATAGTGGGGAACGGTGGTAAAACCGCAACGTTGGCTGAAAGGCCATTGCCATCAGCAAATAGGCTGCACCCGCAAATACGCACGCTGGATAACTCTGAGTGAGAAATAGGACAGGCGGAGCCAGGTAGACCAGGATCATCCCGGCTATTGTCCCCAACAGAAGCAACGGGGAATAGCGAAGCTGCGCATAGGCCGAACGCGCAACCATGCGGCGAATATCCTCAACCTTAGGATAGGGCCGGAGGCTGAGCACGCGTTTCGACATACCCAACCAGACCGAGCCTTGCGCTTTCATGAGCTTTCCGAGCGTGCAATCGTCGATCAGCGCACCGCGGATGGCTTGAATCCCTCCCGCGCGCTCAAGCGCCGATCGCTCGGCCAGCATGCAGCCACCGGCGGCAGCAGCGGTCGCCGATAATTTCCGATTCACCCACGCGAAGGGATAGAGCATCTTGAAAAAGAAGACGAAGGCCGGAATGAGCGCCCGCTCCGCGAAGCTTTCGCACCTGAGCTTGGCCATCACCGAGGTCAGCACGCGCATTTCGCCGGACGCGCGCGCGACGAGCGACGTTAGGACGTCCGGCTCATAGCCAATGTCTGCGTCGGTAAGGAGGAGATACCGCGGCGGCCTTTCCGAGGCGCTTGCGGCCGCAATGCCTTGATGCATCGCCCAGACCTTTCCCGTCCAGCCGGGCGGCAACCGCGCCCCGCTGACGATCGTTATTTTGCGGCCAGCGCTTTCCGCAACACGGCGGGCGACATCCGCGGTTCCGTCGCTGCTTTGGTCATCGACAAGCACGATCGAAAATTCGCCAGGATAATTTTGCGCGGCAAGCGACGCCAGCGACTGCGACAGAACATCGGCTTCGTTGCGCGCTGGAACGATAGCAACAACGGAGGGCCAGCCCGCTGCGTGATCGCCAGCCAAGCCGTAATCTTCCTCGCGTTCGCGCGTCAGCCAGAAACCGCCGTGCAGGAAAACGAGATAAACCCACGCGGCAAGGCCGAGCGCCGCTACGATGCCGATAGCGCTCATTTCAAATATCCCGCGTCACGGAACCAACGGTAGGCGTCGTCCAAAGCTTCGACGGCCGGACGCGAACGATAGGAGAGTTCATGTGCAGCTTTGGCCGATGAAAAATACATTTTGTATTTCGCCATCCGAATGCCGTCGACGGTCGCAAAGGGTTCGCGCCCGGTGATGCGCGCGGCGGCTTCGGCACCGTAAGCAATCGGATAAACGAGCTGGCGAGGCAAGCGTATCGTCGGCGCGCGCCGGCCCGTCAGACCGGCGATCTCGGCAAGCATTTGACCAAGCGTCATGTTCTCTCCCCCGAGGATGTAGCGTTCGCCGATCCGGCCGCGTCGTAAAGCGGCCAAATGCCCGGCCGCCACGTCATCGACGTGAACGAGATTGAGACCTGTGTCGACAAAGGCCGGCATGCGCCCGCATGCAGCTTCGACAACGATGCGTCCCGTCGGAGTGGGACGCACGTCGCGCGGACCGATGGGTGTCGAAGGGTTGACGATAACTGCGGGCAGCTTGCGTTCGGCAATCATACGTTCGACGAGACGCTCGGCAAGGACCTTGCTTTTCTTGTACGCTCCTATGGCATCGGCTTCCGACAGCGGCGATGTTTCATCGACGGGCGCACCATTGTCCGACGGCCGCAGCGTCGCGACGCTCGACGTATAAACGACGCGCTCGACGCCGTTCTCGAGTGCCGCCTCCATTACGGCTCGCGTGCCTTCGACATTCGTCGCGATGATCTCGTTCGGATTAGGAGCCCAAAGCCTGTAGTCGGCCGCAACGTGCAAGACGTAGCGCGCGCCTTTCATGGCCTGTCGCAACAGGCCGACATCACGAATGTCTCCCTCGACGATATCGAGATCGAGCCCGGTCACGTTCTGACGATTGCTATTGCGCCGAACGAGTGCGCACACCGCAAATCCTTCGATTAGCATGAGGCGCGCGACGGCCGAGCCGACGAAACCCGATGCCCCCGTCAAAAACGCTACGTCCTTTTGAGACAAGGTCCGTTCCCCACTTGTGCCCGACGTCTGATGCCTAAGCCTGAGAAGGCGCGCTTCACCGCGCGCGCCGCCGTCTCGCAAAAACTCGAACGCAAAACCAGAACTTGATCAGCTCTCCGCTAGACGCGCGAAAGCGTACGCACGGATCACCCGCAAGCTTCCCCACCCTCCGGCGTTTCAGCGCTTTGCAATCCCAAGCACCGCGCCCATCGGAGCCGATTACCCTTTGTAGGTCACCCGCCAAATACGCCCGGCCGCATCATCCGCGATATAAAGCGAACCGTCCGGCCCGATGGCAAGGCCGGTCGGCCGATGCTCGACGCCGTCCTTTCCCGAACGGAATCCATCGGCAAACACCATGTACTTGCCGGAGGCTTTGCCATCCGCCAAGGGCTGGAACACGACGTTATAACCGGCCTGCGGTCCCGACGTGCGATTCCACGACCCATGAAAAGCGATGAAGGCACCGCCGCGATAAGTTTCGGGGAATTGCGTCCCTGTGTAGATCTGCAGATCGTTCGGCGCCCAATGTCCGGGAAACGCGGCGACCGGCGGCAGCTTCCCGGCGCAAAGACCAACCGTCTTGCCGTCACCACCATATTCCGGAGCAAGCAAGAGCTTGTCCTGCTCGCCGTCGAAATAGCAATAAGGCCAGCCGTAGTCGCCGCCCTCTTTCAAGAGCACCAGCTCCTCGGCAGGCAATTCCGAGCTCTGCTGCGAGCTGTAAAGATTCGGCCAATTTTGATAAAGCTGGTCTCGTCCGTGCTGGGTCGCATACATGCGCCCATCGGCATCAATGGCAATGCCCATCGCGTTACGCAGACCCGTTGCAAAACGCTCTTTTTCAGAGAAAGTTTGGTCCGTCTTGTTGGCGTCGAAGCGCCATATGCCTGCCCGCGTCTTGAGCTCCTCGCAAGGATTGATGCCGGGCGATTCTTTCGTTCGATCGTTCTGCTGACAGGAATTCGTCGCGGAGCCCAAGTCGACAAAAAGATTTCCATTGGCATCGATCGCAAACGGACGTGCCGTATGATTACCCCCAAGGGGAAGGCCCTTCACGACCGTTTCGGGTTCGCTCTTGAGGGCAAT
>JAICLG010000096.1 GCA_025927515.1 Hyphomicrobium sp. | reverse complement strand
CCCCACCAGAGCTGGCGCGAAATGCACCACGGCTGGATGTTCCGCATCCACTCGAAATAGGTCTTCTCCCAGTTCTTCGGAACAAAGACCGTTTTGCCGTTCTCGACAGCCGCCAGCGCAGGTTTCGCGAGTTCAGCGGCATTGACATACCACTGATCCGTCAGCCAAGGCTCGACGACGACTCCCGATCGATCGCCATGTGGAACCGTGTGCGTTGTCGGCTCGATCTTTTCCAGCAAGCCCAACGCTTCGATGTCCGAGACGACTTTCTTGCGAGCGTCGAAACGATCGAGCCCACGATAAGCCTGCGGAACGTCGCCAGTAATCTTGCCATACGCATCGAGCACGTTCATCTGCGCGAGGCCGTGCCGCTTGCCGACTTCGAAGTCGTTGAAGTCGTGCGCGGGCGTAATCTTCACAGCACCGGTTCCCTTCTCAGGGTCCGAATATTCGTCTGCAACGATCGGAATCTCTCGCCCGACGAGCGGCAGCTTCACCTTCGCGCCAGCTTTTATCAGCGCGGCATAACGCTCGTCGTCCGGATGCACGGCAACGCCGCTATCGCCGAGCATCGTCTCCGGTCGCGTCGTCGCAACGACGATGTGATCCTTGTCGTAGCCCGGAACCTTCGCTGTTAGCGGATAGCGGAAGTGATACATATGCCCGCTCGGATCTTTCGCGAGCACTTTCGCAAGAGCCGCCGCATCGAACGGTTCGCCGCTGTCTTTCGACCAGGAAAACTTGCCGCGCGCTTCGACCTGCACGACTTCGAGATCGGAAATCGCCGTCTGGAATTTTGGATCCCAGTTGACGAGGCGCTTATCCTTGTAGATTAGCCCCTCGTTGTAGAGCTGCACGAAGACCTTGACGACGGCCTTCGACAAGCCCTCGTCCATCGTGAAGCGCTCGCGGCTCCAGTCGCACGACGCGCCGAGGCGCTTCAACTGGTTGACGATGGTGCCGCCCGACTCTTCCTTCCACTTCCAGACGCGCCTCAGAAACTCCTCGCGCCCGAGTTCGCGGCGCGACGGTTGCTTGTCGGCCGCCAGCCGGCGCTCGACGACCATCTGCGTGGCGATGCCCGCGTGGTCTGTGCCGGGTTGCCAAAGCACGTCGCGGCCGCGCATGCGCTCGAAGCGCACGAGAACGTCCTGCAGCGTATTGTTGAGAGCGTGCCCCATGTGAAGTGAGCCCGTCACATTCGGAGGCGGGATCACGATCGAATAGGAAGCGTTCTTTCCTCCCGGAACGGCACGGCGAGCCTTGAAGGCCTCGGCTTTGTCCCATTCGGAATTGATGCGCGGCTCGATTTCGGCCGGGCGAAACGTTTTTTCAAGCATCTGTGGGGGCGTCGTTTCCAACCGCGGTTGTTCGACCTCGGTCGTAAGGCTGACATTCGTTCGCTGTCAACCTTGACACCCCCATTCGACGGAGTCCGGCGACGCCTCGCGGCAGCCCGAACTTAACCCCTGCCGGTTTCGTCTCTCAGCGCCTTCTCGACGATTTTCGGCATATTTTCAGTCAGCCACTGCCTCAGGATCGGGCGCAGAAGCTGGGCCGCGGCATCTTCCACACCGCCGGTTCTCGCCGCAACCGGACCTTCCGGAAGCCGCGGCGGCTCGACCATCGCAGGCTTCGGCGCCGGTTCGGGCTTGGGCGGTTCGACCGGTGTCGGCTTCGCGGCCATCGAGCCCATCCGGTTCATGCGCGTGTCGAAGAAAGACGGCATGACTCGATGCACGTCGTTATTGTTGACGCTCGGTGCCGGAGCGGCAGCGCGTTGCTCGCGGCTGCTGTCGCGGGCCATCGGCGGCGGCTCGATCATGCGGCCATGAGCAGGCTCGAACGGAATAACCGTCCGCGATCCACGGCCCCAATCGCTCTGCTGCGCGTGCTGTGCGTTTGTTCCCAGCGCTTCGCTCAATCGTCCGAGGAGATTGGGGCGCTCGGGCGCCGGTTGCGCAGCCGCCGCTTTGAAAATAGCCGGCAGTTCGAATTCCAGCGCCTCTTCGGCGATATTGCCCCGACCCCTTAATGTCGCCACGCGAGCCTCCCGCCTATCCACGTCATATCCAGGCGACCGATCGGCAATGCTCGTCCGGATCGACGCAAGAATATCTTCGACGTCGTGTTTCGCTCCATTCATCATCGTCATGACGCTTCCTCTCTGCGTACGAGAACCAATTCGCAGAACCCCGTCGGCACCCCGCTGCCCTTCCGGTTCGTCGATTCAGGAAAGAGTTCGCTGCATTTCCAGATCGCAGCTTTGCCCCCCAGTGGCGCCGCGTCGCTCTCGTTTCACCCGCAGGTGTGAGTTGGCTGCGCTCGCCTGAGCCAAGTTGCTAAGGCACAGTCTAGGCAACCGTGTGGCAAAAGTCACGACCAAGAAAAATTTGCTGCAAATACAAAAAAGGCGGGGAAGCCCCCGCCTCGTATCACATTTGCATTCCGGATCAGATCTCTAGTCGCGAGAGTTCTTCTCGCCTGAGAGCAGGCTCTCGGTCATTTCCCTTTGCAACGCCCGCTCGACGATCCTCGGCATATTTTCGGCAAGCCACGTCTTGAGCAGCGGCCGCAAGAGATCGGCCACGGCGTCTTCCATCGCCCGATCGCCATTGCCGGCGAGATTGTCGGCTGCTCCCGATAGCGCGGGCAAAAGAGAAGGAAGCGGCAAAGAAGGCTTCAGCATCGCATCGGGTCGGTCAGAACGCGGTTCCGACGGACTCGGCTTTTCGGAACTGAGCCCGAAATCCCGGCGCGGGAACGGATTGACCGGGGCAACTTCCGGCTTATTGCGGTGGTCGGCAGGCGTTGGCCTGAAGGCGTCCGCTAGAGGCTCCAGCCGGCGATGCGGCCCGAGCGTGGCCGAGACGCTAGGCACGGCAAACGCAGGACGTGGCGGACCTTGACTTGGATCTGATGCGGGTGCGAGCGGCTCGTCGCTTTTCGCTGCTGGAGCCGCTGGTTGATCGAATTCGGAAGCCGCCGGCGATCCATTGACCTTGTGAGAGTCGCGCTCGCCATGGGCCGATGCACCATCTCGTGACGCTGCGGAGTCAGGATCAATCGAAATATGCCGTCCCGCGGGAAGTTCGGTGGTAGCGCGCGACTGAAACGGAGACGGACCGAGATCGAAGGCGAATGGATCGCTGGTATCCTTGGTGCCGGCGTTTTTCACCGGCTCGTCGGCAACCGCTGGCGATGACTCGGCTGCAGCCGTCGAGGTCGGGGCAGATTCAGCGACCGGTTCCGACGCCTTCCCCTGCGCCAGATCCTCGCTCGAATCGGCGGACTCGGCACCGACAGGCTCGGCTTTGGATTCGATCTCCAGCTTCACCAGATCGCCTTCGCTGGCGTCATGCAACGGCTTGAGATCTTCACTGAGCAAGTCGACAAGTGGCACATCGACGATTTGTGACGCCGTCTCCGCTTTCGTCTCAGCGGGCGTGGGAGATGGCCACAGTCTTCTTTCGGCGTCGTCGGTTACTTTGGCCTCGATGACGTCATGATTAGCGCGCCCGGGCTTTCCTGATGCCTCGTATGCAGGCTTTGCCGGCTCAACGGAAGGCGCCGCGGCTGGCTTCGCATCGACCTTTCCGCCTTCGCGCGAAGATGGCTGCGATGTCTCAGCATTAGCATCCGGCTTTACGTCAAACTGAGGCTCCTGCGGGGAAACGGACGGGAAATGATGGCGTTGTTTCGCCGTCTCCTCCGCAGCGGGCGTCGACGAACGCAGAAACGTCTCGCGCGACATGAAACCACGCTGCGGTGCGGCCGCAGGCTGCACATGGGCAGGAGCACGCGGCGTCAGCAATGAAGGTGAAGCTGAGGGTAAAGGTGACGCCGGCCGTATGGGAGGTGCTGCCCTCGAACCCGACGTATCCTCCGCGATGATCTTGCGGATCGAGGCAAGGATCTCCTCCATGCTCGGTTCTACATCAGGCTCAAATCTCGACATACTCGTACCTTCTCGCGGTGGCGGTGCCCGTGTCCAGGGGATCAGAGGTTTTCGCAAGCCGTCCGGCTATAGCCCGGCGCCTACCCAGATCGGCTGGTCTGCCTCCGATAGCAAATATGGTGGCAGGTTGCACAATGACCGGCAACGATCCAAGCATCAGTTATCCCCGGAGCACGGCACTCTCATGGCAGCGATGGCATTTTAGCGCCTGCGCGTCCCAAAACGAGCCGAAAAAACGCGGAGAAACGGGGCGGAACGCGCGATGCTGCGCCTATTTCATGCCGCCGCTGTTCCGAACGTCGATGTGCTCGCGCCGGCCGTCGCCATGGGTGATGTCGATGCCGAACCACTTGCTGCGCACATCCTGATAGTGCACTTCGGGGTGATAGACCTGCGTGGCGGCTCCGACTTCCGAGACGCTCAATCGCCCGATGGCCGACACCAGCGTGTAGGAAGCGACCAGGATATTCCGCTTTGTCGTTTCGAGATTGACCTGCGACTGAAGAAGTTCCTGCTGCGCGTTCAAAACGTCCAGCAAGGTGCGCTGGCCGACGCGCTCTTCTTCCTTGACGCCTTCAAGCGCCGTCGTGTTTGCCGTGATCGAGGCACGGTCTGATTCCGACTGCGCTTTGTAGCCCTGGAGTTGCGACCACGCCTGTACGACCTGCGATTGCGTCAGCGAGCGAGCCTCCTCGATCTGCTGCAGGGTCGAGACGTGCGTATGCTTCGCCTGGCGAATTTCAGCATAGACCTCGCCACCCTGCGGATAGATCGGCACGTTGACGCGACCGACGATCGACGCAGCACTGGTCCGATTGATGAGATCCTGCGGATCGTAAGTGTCTGACCAGTTGGCCTCGATCTGTGCCTGAGGCAGCAACTGGCCGCGAATCTTATCAACGTCGAACCGCGCGGCCTGCTCGTTGTAGAGAGCCTGAACGACCTGCGGGTTCTCCTTGGTCCCGATGTTGATCGCATCGGTCACGGTGCGGGGGAGAAGCTTGGTATTGGGATTCGGTTCGATGAGATGCGCCGGCGCATGCCCAATGACTTGCTCGAAAATCGCGCGGCTGGATTTTAGATTGGCGCGAGCCAGATCGAGATCCGACTGACCAAGAGCGCGCCGCGCTTGGGCCTGCGCCACGTCGGTCTTCGTCACTTCGCCGACGTTGAAGCGATCCTGCGTGGCCTTCAGCTCGGCATCCAGGAACTTCAAGTTGTTTTCGTTCAGCTTCACGATGGCCTGATCGCGAACGACGTCGCCATAGGCCGTCACAGCATCGAGCAACACCTGCTGCTCGGTTTGCCGCAACGTTTCACGCCCGGCCCTGTCTGTCGCTTCTGCGGCGTTTACGGCGTTGGTAACCTGAAAGCCGGTGAAGACCGGCTGGACGGCATTGAAAGAGTAGCCGCGCGGCGAATTCAAGGTATGACCAAACGCCGAGTTCTCGAAGTCACTGTTCCCCTGGATGGGCGATTTCGACCAACTGGTATCTCGGCCGACGCTCGCCGACGCGTTGATGTCGGGTCTATAACCCGAATTGGCGCGTGCGATATCTTCGTCGCGAGCTCTTTGTCGCGCCCGCTCAGCGTCCAGTGTTGGGCTATACTGATAGGCGGCGGATAAGGCATCGATCAGCGTCTCCGCATGAGAAGGCGCGGGAGCCACGAAAATACCCGCTAATGCCAGCAACGCCGAAACCGCGTAGCGCGGTGCAGGTGCCACATATAGCCGTGTCGGCTGAGATACCGCTGTCTTCACCAATGATGTGAACCTGTTTTGCCGCCCGTAACCCCGAACGCCGAGCGGACCCCCAACTCAGAAGCGTCTGTACCCGATTCGCGCCCCGATATAGCCGCCGACTCGATCGCCCAGCCGACAACCTACCGAATAACTTAGGAGAGCACGCCTGTCCGTCGAGCATCCATTAGCAATTCCTTAAGCAGCGTGGCTGGAAACACACTCTTTTCCCCCAGGAAACACAGGCGAACACCGTCCATTCGGCTTTTTACATTTGCGTCCGAACGCGGATACTCCCTTTCCGCTCCGGTGGAGGGAACCAAGGGCCGAGCAAGAAAAAACGATCCCCAGAAAAATCAGAAAACGAAGGCTGGTTTCGGCGCCTCGAAGCCGGGCAACAGGGGAGCCGCCGCCTGGAAGGCTTCACGCCGGGCGAGAAGGTCCGCGGTTTTGCGAAGCATAAAGGCGTGCCCCAGCCCCCGTTCGACCTCGACCGCAACGAGCCGGCCGCCTTCGGCCAGCTGCGCCGCGATCCGTTCGGGCACGCTTTCGACGCCACCCTCGATGATGATGACGTCATAAGGAGCCGCTGCCTGCCATCCCGCGGACAAAGGGCCGCTCACGGGCGATACGTTCGCAATCCTGAGCGAAACACAAGTGCCTGACAGCGCGGCAGCAGCAGCATCGTCGGGCAGCAGCGCCACGACCTTGTCAGCAAGCTGCGCTGCGACGGCCGCCGCGTAACCGCAACATCCTCCAACGACGAGCGCCTTGTCTCCCGCATCGATTTCGGCAAGTTGCACAAGCTTGGCGAGCGTCGAGGGCGGCAGCATTACGCGCCCCGGCCCAATCGCCAGAGTCTCGTCGCTATACGCGAACTTCGCAAGTCGCTCGGGCAAAAACGCTTCCCGGGGAATTGTCGTCATGGCCGCAGTGATGCGCCTATCCGTCACGTCGCTGGGACGAACCTGGCTCTCGACCATGTTCTTGCGTTGCAAAGCGGCGTCCGCCATCGCTCGTCTCCGCATATCGGTTATGCTTCTCGGCCGGACCAGGAGCAGGTCCCGGAACCGGCCTTTCGATTCCCTATACGCGAGCGGCGTGGATAACGCGACAGCAAACCCGTCGCATGGAACGGACGGCAACATCGGTGGTCATAACCGCTTGTAAGGTGCTGCGCCTCCATGTTAGACGGCCGTCGCATCAGCAAAACGATCCGCAGTCGACGTTAAAAAGCTGGCGGTATATCCGTAAGCGAAGTTGAGGCCACGTGGCGGAGTGGTGACGCAGCGGACTGCAAATCCGCGTACCCCGGTTCAATTCCGGGCGTGGCCTCCAATTATTGTAGATCTCCTCCGAAATCTTCAGAGCGGCCTGCAATTGCAGCACGAGACGGGGCGCCGCAGTTGCGGTATCCCCGTTGAAATGCAATGAGTTTGCGCGCCGGGGCTTGGCCACGAAGAAAAAAGACGAAGAGGCCTCGCCAGCGCCGACGTGTTCTGCTATGCGGAGCGCTCTCCGGCATTATTGCACGGCATTCCGCGGTAGCTCAGTGGTAGAGCGTCCGACTGTTAATCGGATGGTCGTAGGTTCGAATCCTACCCGCGGAGCCAATTTCCCAAATTCTCCATTGAATAGTCGAAGCGCCGGAGCGTCCGTGCGGCTCTGAACCGCCGTCACCCGGCCATCAGAGATGCGATGCGGAGAAATCTCGCCGCTCGTGTCGGATTCCGCCGGCTTCGAACGTCTTGATAAGGGGAAGCGGAATCATCGTGAGACGATCCGCTCATCGGCAAACAAGACGGAGCCCATGATGTCCAAGCAGCCGCAAACAGAAAAGACCGACGCGGACGTGACCAACACCGTCCGACTGCATCGCGTCCTCGCTACCAGACCCGAGAAGGTCTACCGCGCCTTCCTCGATGCCGATGCGTTGGCCAAATGGCTGCCTCCGAACGGCTTTACCTGCAAAGTCCATCAGATGGACGCGAAGGCCGGCGGCACATTCAAAATGTCGTTCAAAAACTTCACGACCAAAAAGGGTCATTCCTTCGGCGGCGAGTACCTCGAACTCGTTCCCCATGAACTTATCCGGTACACGGACCGTTTCGACGATCCCAACTTGCCCGGCATCATGCACGTCACCGTTACCCTGAACCCGGTTTCGGTCGGCACGGAAATCAACATCGAGCAGTCGGGCATACCCGCGGCAATTCCGGTCGAAGCCTGCTATCTCGGCTGGCAACAATCTCTTTCGCAACTCGCCAAGCTCGTCGAGCCGGACATTCCCGAATAAAAAACGGCCCTGCTGCATTGGTTAAGGCCCGCGCAGTCGTCAATCCGCGCGGAGTCCAGCGGTGCGGACCCGTCAGACATGTTCGGGGACGGCCATGTTGCGCATTTGAACGCGGACTCATATAGTCCGCGTTATGGCACATCTTGGCGCGAGCGTTGAATACGCGGTTCACTGTTTGTTGTGGCTTGTAGGGCGAGAGGGTCAGCCGCTGTCGAGCCGCGAGCTGGCGACCCTGCAAGGAATCTCGCCAAGCTTTGTCGCCAAGATTTTTCCCAAACTCGAAAAGGCGCAGCTCGTCACAGCAGCTGAAGGGGCCGCGGGCGGTTACAGCCTGGCGCGCGAGCCCGAAAAAATAACGTTTCTCGATATCGTCGATGCCGTCGAGGGTAGAAAGCCCTTGTTTGACTGTCAGGAGATCCGGGGAAAATGCGCCATTTTTGAAGGCTGCCCGCCGGTTTGGGCGACGCGCGGAACGTGCTCCGTTCACAGTGTCATGCTGAAGGTTGAAAAAGCGATGCGTGCTGAGCTATCGGCGCACACGCTGGCCGACGTCGCGGCGGCCGTCGATCAGAAAGCGCCGCCGAACTTTTTCATCGACGTAGACCAATGGATCGAGGAACAGGCGGAAAATCAATATTCGAAACGTGCATCGAGCCGTACCCGAAAACGGGAAAGATGATGTAGCAGCATGGTTGGCAGTTCAGATGCCCGGACAGGCATATCCAACGAGGAAGCGCAGCAATCCTCGCAGACCGGCGCTGCAACCGAAACGCTGAAGCCGATCGACGATCCCAAAGAACTCCGCCCCGCTGATCGCGAAATGGCTCGCGTGCTGAACACCCCGCCGCTGCAGATCGCAGGCGGAATTGACCCGTCGCAAGCCTTGATCGCACACTGGCAACACGGAGCTTTGCATGATGTCGTCGAGCCGATGTCGGATCACGTCGTCATGACTTACATCGACACGATGCAGCGCTTGGCGCGACGGTCAGGCCGGTCCTTTGCCTCAGGCACCGCGCGGCCGGGTGCGGTGACGATCATTCCGGCTGGATCGAGCGCTCGCTGGGACATCGACGGCAAGGTCGATGTGCTGCAGCTCTATCTATCGCAGGCAACGATAAACCGGATCGCCGCCGAGGCAGGCAAAACGGCCGCCAACGATCTTCTCGAGCGAACACGTCATCCGGATCCGACAATCTCCCGTTTGCTGACGATGGCGACGGATGCGCTCGATGGCGGCGCGGCTCTAGACACATTATTCCGCCAGCAGCTGACTGAGCTGATCGCAACGCGCCTTTTGGCATCCCACACCGGAACGCCAACAAACTATCAGCCGCCGTCGGGAGGCCTTTCTCCATCCGCGCTACGGCGCGCGATGGAGCGGCTTCATTCGGAGAACGACACGGACGTTTCGCTTGCAGCCCTTGCATCGGACGCTGGCATCTCGCGCTTCCATTTTTGCCGAGCATTCAAGGAGAGCACAGGACTCTCGCCGCATCGCTGGTTACGCCAGCACCGCCTAGCGCAGGCAAAGGCGATGTTGCGCGATCCTTCGATGCCGATCGTCTTCATCGCAGCAGAACTCGGGTATGGCTCTCAAACCGCTTTCGCGGCGGCATTCCGGCGCCTCACCGGCGAGACGCCGACGGACTGGCGGCGGCGAGCGCGATGAGAGCGCAATTCCTCTTCAATGCCCGCAATTCCGCTGGGGCACTCTGGGGACGGCCAGCTTACGACTAGCCCATCGACCACGTTCCAACAGCGCATCAACCGCATCGCACCGGGAGACAAAAGATGAAAATCGTCATCATGGGAGGCACCGGCCTCATCGGCCGCAAGCTCGGCAGCATACTTAAAGCGAAGGGTCACGGCGTCCAGGCGGCGTCCCCATCGACAGGCGTCGACAGCGTCAAAGGCACGGGCCTTTCCGAAGCGCTGGCTGGAGCCGACGTGCTGATCGACGTCACGAACTCTCCATCGTTCGCCGCCGACGACGTGATGGCCTTTTTCCGCAATTCGACGACCCACTTGCTCGCAGCGGCCAAGAATGCCGGCGTTTCACATTACATCACGCTTTCCGTCGTGGGCGTCGATCGCATCCCGGATAGCGGCTATCTGCGTGCCAAGCGTGCGCAGGAACAGCTCATCGAAGCCGCCGGCGTTCCCTACACGATCCTTCGCGCGACGCAGTTCTTCGAATTTCTCGGCGCGATCGCCGACGGCAGCACGGAGGGTGAAGCCGTGTATCTCCCGACGGCGCCGTTTCAGCCACTGGCGGCCGACGACGTCGTTGCCGCTCTCGCCGATATCACCACGCAACCTCCGAAGAATGGCGTGATCGAGATCGCGGGTCCTGAAGCGATGAGTATGGCCAAGTTCATTCAAAACTTTCTGTCCGCCAAAGGCGACCCGCGCAAAGTCATCCCAGACACCAAAGCGAAATACTTCGGAGCCTTGCTTGATAAGGAGGGTCTCGCCCCAACCGGCGCATGCATTTCCGGAGCCACCCGCTTCGCCGACTGGTTAGCCGCACCCTGAAGCTCACT
>JAICLG010000078.1 GCA_025927515.1 Hyphomicrobium sp. | reverse complement strand
GAGATCGATGCCACCATCTTCGATAAAGATGTGCGAATAACCGACGTCGAGGGTGATCGCATCGCTCCACTTGTAGCTTGCACCGACGCTCAGCCAGACTCGATTGTTGTCGGGAATTTGGACCAGACGCTTTGTAGCGCTGTCGATCGGGGAAATCTCGTACGCAACGCCGGAGCGCAATGTCAGAAGCGGAGAATAGTCGTATTCGCCGCCGACGGAGAAGAACCAGCCATCGTCCCAGTTCGCTTCAGTCTTCAAACTTCCGCCAGGGGTCGTCAGCGTGAGATCCTTGAAACGGCTCCAATTCGACCACTGAACTGTTCCAAGCAACCGGGTGGTGGGCGTTATCTCCTGCCGCAAGCTCGCTGTCACAATGTCAGGAAGATCGATCGTTCCTACGGCAGGAACGACCCTGCCTAGCGTCATGACATCTGAATGGAAGGTACCATCCAGATCGTGAGTCATCTGAGACCGATAGCCGATGCCGATCGTCGTTCCATCCATCGGCTGGAGAGTAATACCGGCGGTGCCACCGAAGGCCCAGTCCGTCCCGCCGAACTGCGCAACTGTTCCTGGCGAATCCCGGAATTGCAGTTTGCCCTGAGCCCACTCGATCTGCACACCGGCGCCGATGGTGATCCCCGGCGCGATGCGATAGGCAATCGTGGGATTGGCGTTGACTGTTAGAAGCTTGCTCGTCACGCCCAGGTAGGAGCCCGGATAACTGATGTTCTCCGGTTTAGTCGCCAAGCCGAATGGCGACGTGATCGCCATGCCGATCCATAAATCGGGTGCGAACTGATAAGCGCCGTAGCTGGCGCTCGTCGTCGCATCGATACCGATGTTGCCGCTGCGGCCGGCATCCAGACCTGGCGGCGGATTCTTGATATTGATGTCGCCGTACGGAAGAACCAGCGTGTAGGACGACTCCGTGTTGAGGCCCGGAAATTGCGCGGTCGCCGCCGGGTTCCAAAACATCGATCCAAGGCTGCCACCAGCCGCCGAACCTGCGGACGCCGAACCGAGGAACACCGTCGATTGCTCGTGAATATCGAAACCGCCAGCCAGTGCCGACGAACTGGAGATCGCCACAGCCGCCAAACCTGCGCCGGCAACGCGCAATATGGACGGTCGGCTCCTTGAAGCTGGCATCGTGTTCGAATCCCTCAGGCGGCGCTTAGTGCAGCAGTTCTCCAGTTTGCCACAATACCTGCGTCGCGCTGCCTCCCCACCAAGTTTTCGAACAACAATGAACAGAAAATGCCGGAAAGCGCGGTTTATGTGCCTACTACGCAACAAAAAACCGGCCCGCCATAAGCGGACCGGTTTTTGCCAAGCTCCGTTCCACCCTATGAAACGAGCTTAGCGCTCCCCCCGGAGATCTTATCCGGCCACACATGCCGGAGCCGGACGCAAACTGCCAAAGTGAAGACATTGTCGCAAGTGCCGATACCAGCGAGCGGAATACGTCCTTTCCCTTAGATGCGCGATCGCCACAGCTGAAGTTGCGTCGCAGCAAAAAACTGAAAGACGGAAGCTAACGCGTGCGTGGTTTTCTTGAAGCGAAATGATGATCGAGCGGACCAGCACCGCGCCCGATGCTTCGCCCGGCTCCCGATCTCAGAGCATTCCAAACAAAGTCTTTGGCCGCCGTTACTGCATCCCGGAGCGGCAGACCCAATGCCAGGTTTGCCGCGATCGCTGCCGAAAGCGTGCATCCGGTACCATGAGTGTTGCGGGTCTCGACCCAGGGGCGCCGCAAAACATGGTGCGCTGCCCCATCGAACAGAACGTCCAACGCGTCAGCTCCCGCCACGTGCCCCCCCTTGAGCAGTACCGCGCCGCAACTGAATGCCATCAGGGCTTGCGCTTGAGCGCACATCTCCGCTTCTGACGTAGCCGGCGCAACATCGAGCAGCTTGGCGGACTCGGGAATGTTCGGCGTGATCAGCAAGGCGCGCGGGATGAGGTCGCCGCGTACAGATTGAATGGCGTCGGGTGCCAGAAGAACGTCGCCACTCGTCGCAACCATGACCGGATCCACGACAATTGGCACGTCCGGAATTTCCGCAACGAGCTGCGCGACGAGCCTGACTGTCTCCGCATCAGCGAGCATCCCGGTCTTGATTGCCGATACGGCAAGATCGGACGTAACCGAGTGAAACTGAGCGGCGATGAAGTCGGACGGAATGCCGAAAACACCGGAAACGCCCGTGGTGTTTTGTGCCGTCAACGCCGTGATGACCGAAGCGCCATAAACGCCGTAGGCGGAAAACGATTTGAGGTCGGCCTGAATGCCCGCGCCGCCCGAGGGGTCGGAACCCGCGATAGTCAGTGCGATCGGCGGCGCTGATGCGATCGGCTCCATGCGGGAGGACGTCTCCGCCTAGGGAGTTCCCTGTCTCAGAATTTCGCTACCAAGGTTGGCGGGCGTAACCAGGGATTCGACTTTTCCCAAGCTCGGGAAATTTTCGATCATCCACTGGCTGAACCAGTTCTGCGCTCCGAAGATGAAAAGCAATCCGGTGATGATCAACAGCACGCCCATCACTTTCTCGAGCGTGAGAAAGTGCTTCTTGAAGCGCTTCATGAATCCCAGAAACGGCCGGATCGCGATAGCTGCAAGAACGAACGGAACGCCAAGCCCGAGAGAATAAGCGAGGAGCAGCTTGACCCCTTCCCACAGGCTCGATTCACTCGCAGCCACCGTCAGAACGGTTGCAAGTACCGGCCCAATGCAAGGCGTCCATCCAAAGGCAAAGGCGAGCCCCATGATGTACGCGCTAAAAAAATTCGCTTCTCCCGAGTTCGTCGAGTAGCGCGCCTCGCTGTAAAGCAACGGAATGCGCAGCACGCCGAGAAAATGCAGGCCGAAAAGAACGATTACGAGTCCCGCAGCGGTTCCAAGAACGCCGCGATAAGAGAGCAGCACCTGCCCCATCGTGCTGGCGCCTGCACCGAGGGCGACGAAAACGGTCGTAAAGCCGAGCACGAAGAAAATCGATGACGTGACCACGCGCCCCCAGACGCGCCGATCGACTGAATCTTCACCCGTCAGCTGATCGAGCGTGGTGCCCCCGATATATCCAAGATACGGCGGCACAAGCGGCAGGACGCAGGGCGATAAAAAACTCGCAAGACCCGCGAGTGCAACCCCGATATAGATGTGTGCATCAGCAAACATAGATAACCTGCTTTCCTGAGCAGCCGAAGGCCACCGGTAATTCGACGTTGTTATCGCGTCAGCGCGGCAACGCCGGGAAGCTCCCGGCCTTCGAGCCATTCGAGGAAGGCACCGCCGGCCGTCGAAACGTAGCTGAAGTCGTCCGTCACTTGGGCGGCATTCAACGCCGCGACCGTATCTCCACCGCCCGCCACGGACACCAACCGGCCCTCCTTGGCCAACGCCGCCGCGGCGCGTGCCAGTGAGAACGTCCCCTCGCCGAAGGGCGAGATCTCGAATGCGCCCATCGGCCCATTCCAAAGAAGCGTCTTCGTACCCTCCAGCACCTTGGCGACGCGAGAAATGGATCTTGGTCCGATATCAAGGATCATTGCATCAAATGGCACGTCACTGATCGCGACAATTTCGCTCGCTGCACCTTCCTTGAATTCGCGAGCGATAACGGCGTCGACTGGCAGGACGATCTCGCAGCCGTTTTTCTGGGCTTCGGCCAGAATATCGCGCGCCGTTGCGTTGAATTCAGGTTCAGCAAGAGACTTTCCGACCATGACGCCCTGCGCCTGCAGGAAGGTGTTTGCCATTCCACCGCCGATGATCAGCTTGTCGACTTTGGCGACGAGATTCGTCAGCACTGTAATTTTCGTCGACACCTTGGCGCCGCCGACGACAGCAGCCGTAGGGCGTTTGGGCTTCTCAAGCGCCGTTCGAAGGGCGTTGATTTCTTCCATCAGAAGCGGTCCGGCATAGGACGGCAGGTGATGAGTCAGGCCCTCGGTGGAAGCGTGCGCACGGTGCGCGCACGAAAACGCATCTTCGACGAAAACGTCGCCAAGCTTTGCAAGCTCCGCCGCGAACTCCGGATCGTTTTTCTCTTCGCCCTTATGGAAGCGAAGATTTTCGAGCACCGCGATGTCGCCGTCGTGCAACGAATTGACCACAGTTGCGGCTCTCTCCCCGATGCAATCCTCGCCAAAAGAGACGGGTTGGCCGATAAGCTTTTGCAGTGCCTCCGCGACCGGCCGCAACGACAATTCGGGATCGACACCTTTCGGCCGGCCAAAATGTGAAATGACGATAACTTTGGCACCTCTGGACACCAAAGCTTTCAATCCAGGCACGAGCCGTTCGATCCGCGTCGCGTCGGCCACCCGGCCGTCTTTCGCCGGAACGTTAAGGTCGGCGCGAACGATGACACGCTTGCCCGCCACGTCGATGCCGTCAGTCGTCTTCAACTTGTCGAGGTTCATGCGAAGCACCAGTACGACATTTTAGAGATGAGCTTTACGCGCCAGCTCAACGTGCGTTGGACGCGATGACTTCTCGGGCGACGTCCGCTACGTGCGTCGCGGTAATGCCGAAGTGCTCGAAAAGCTTGGCGGCGGGAGCGGATGCTCCGAATCCCGACATGCCGACAAACCGGTCGGACTTTCTGAGCCATTCGTACCAGGATTGTGCGATACCGGCTTCGATCGCGATTCGCGGCGCTTCGCCCAGAACCTCGTCGCGATAGTTTTCCGATTGCGCGCGGAAAAGTTCGAACGACGGTAACGAAACGACGGCTGCAGATACGCCATCCTTGGCCAGCGCCGCTGCGGCATCGACGGCCACGCCGACCTCCGTACCCGTCGCAAGAAGCGTGACGTCACGCTTCGCTCCAGCGGCTTTGAGCACGTAACCGCCTTTTGCACTCAAGTTTGCCGAGCCATCGCTGCGCAGGTTGGGAACCGCCTGTCGGGAAAGCGCCAGGATCGACGGCGTCCCCTTGCTTGCAAGGGCGAGTTCCCAGCATTCGGCCGTCTCGACACCATCCGCCGGACGGAACACCTGCAAGTTCGGGATTGCCCGCAGTGCGCTCAGATGTTCGACGGGCTGATGCGTCGGACCGTCTTCTCCGAGCCCGATCGAATCGTGCGTCATCACATAAACGACCCGCTTTTGCATGAGCGCCGAAAGCCGGATCGAAGGTCTGCAATAATCGGTAAAGACCAGAAACGTCCCGCCGTAGGGAATGAACGAACCGGAAAGCGCGATCCCATTCATCGCCGCCGCCATGCCGTGTTCGCGCACGCCGTAGTGCACATAGTTGCCGGCAAAATTTTCCGGCGTGACCGAGACATGATGCTTGGTCTTCGTACCATTCGATCCCGTGAGATCGGCCGAACCGCCGATCAGTTCGGGTAGCGCCGGAACCAGACGTTCGAGCGTCAGCTGGGACCACACGCGGGTAGCGCGCTTGTTGGTATCGGCTGCGAATGCAGCTTTCGCGTCCTTGATAGCAGCGGCGACGGCCTTGTCGGTCTCGCGGCCATTGATCAACGCCTTGCTTTCGCTGCTAGCCGCGGCGAGACGCTTTGCCCATTCGCCGCGAATCTTCGCGCCGCGGTTTCCGAGCGCCCGCCAAGCGGAAAGAATATGGTCTGGAATATCGAACGGCTGATATGGCCAGTCGAGCTTTTCGCGCGCCGACTTGATTTCATCAGTTCCTAGCGGCTCGCCGTGTGCCGAGGACTTTCCAGCCTTGTTGGGTGCGCCGTATCCGATCACCGTCTTGCAGGCGATCAGCCAGGGTCGCGTGTCATCGGCCTTGGCTGCTTTAATCGCCGCCGCGATTGCAACTGGATCATGACCGTCGACGCGCGCGGTATTCCAGCCCGAAGCGTTGAAGCGTTCGAGTTCGTTGTCCGAAACCGCGAGGCTCGTCGCGCCGTCGATCGAAATCGAATTATCGTCCCAGAGAACGATCAGCTTGCCGAGCTTCAAATGCCCCGCGAGCGAAATCGCTTCCTGACTGATGCCCTCCATCAGGCAGCCGTCGCCGGCGATGACGTAGGTATGATAGTCAATGAGATCGTTACCGGCGCGCGCCGAAAGCAGCCGTTCCGAAAGCGCGATGCCGACTGCATTGGCAAGGCCCTGCCCGAGCGGGCCTGTTGTCGTCTCGATGCCCGGCGCATGGCCATATTCCGGATGGCCCGCGGTCTTCGAACCAAACTGGCGGAAATTCTTCAGCTCGTCGATCATCATGCCGGGATAGCCGGTGAGATGCAGCAACGCATAAAGCAGCATCGAGCCGTGCCCGGCCGAGAGGATGAAGCGATCGCGATTGGCCCACTCGGGAGCCGCCGGATCGAATTTCATGGCCTCGCTGAAAAGGACGGTTGCGACGTCGGCCATGCCCATCGGCATTCCGGGGTGGCCGGAATTGGCAGCCTGCACAGCGTCCATGGCGAGTGCCCGGATCGCATTCGCCATGTCCCGAAGACTTGCGGCCGGTGACGCCACCGGCTTGGTCTGGGCTTTGCTCATAGTTAGATCGGTCCCGTCTGATGGCGCCTCTGGCGCGCTGTCACGAAGTTTGACGGACATTTACCGGGCCAACGGGGGGCCGTCTACCGCGCTTACGCGCTTGGATGGTAGCAAAATCCCCGCATTTCCGGGCTTGACATTCAAAGACCAAGTGTCACGCCG
Source organism: Hyphomicrobium sp. (assembly GCA_025927515.1). Taxonomy (GTDB): domain Bacteria; phylum Pseudomonadota; class Alphaproteobacteria; order Rhizobiales; family Hyphomicrobiaceae; genus Hyphomicrobium_B. Next base: position 5,320 of record JAICLG010000078.1, on the reverse strand, counting down.
CGCCAGCCCGCGTTTTTGACTTCGTGTCCCGCTGGTTCTTTTCGGCCTGCGCGAGCTTTGCTTCCTCGATCTCGTCCTCCTCGAATAGCTTTTCGAGCATGGCATGGGAGGATCGGGCGCGCTCGATGAGCTTTTCGGCATCGGACGCAAGCCTGTAGTCTTCGTTCAATCGCCGTTCGTCATGTTCCCTGAACGTTTGCACCGTCCGGTCGGCAACGCGTTCAGAGTACCCGAGCCCCAAGAGCAAGACGCGGGTCAAATCGAGGGATGCCAAAAAGGTCTCACGTCTCAGCGCTTTGACGCCAAGATCCAGCAACCGCATCGCGTGCATACGATCGCGCGCCCGCGCATAAATCGGCACGTGCGGATAATGACTCTTTACAAGTTCGGCGGCACGCATGGAATCTTCGACGTTGTCGATCGCCAGCACGAATGCCCGGGCGCGCCCGACTTGCGCCGCTTCGAGAACTTCCGGACGGCTTGCATCTCCGAAGAAAGCCTTATTGCCAAAGCGCCTCACAAATTCAATCTGCGTCGGACTGATATCGAGCGCCGTGAATGGAATGCCCTTGGCACGCAGCACGCGAGCAATGATCTGACCAAAACGGTCGAAGCCCGCGATGACCACGTGCCCATCCTTCTCGGGCATCGCATCGAACGCACGCTGCGGCTCGGCTTTCTTTGGAAACAACAACCGATCCAACATGAGGAGCAATGGCGTCATCGCCATCGATAGCGTGACGACGACGGCGAGAATTTCGGAAGGCTGTTTTCCAAAAACGCCCGCCGCCCGTCCAACCGATAGCAGAACGAATGCAAACTCGCCGCCTTGCGAAAGCGCGAATGCCAAGCGCCGCGCCGGACCTGACTCAAGTCCCTGCCATCGACCGAGAAGAAAGAGAATAACGGCCTTTGCAAGAATGAGCGTGGCCGTCAGCGTCACAATGAGCAGTGGTTCGGATATCAATAGCCTCAGATTGAGAGACATTCCGATGGCAGTGAAGAATATGCCGAGCAGCAGACCTTCGAACGGCGCAATGTCGGCTTCGAGTTCGTGACGATAACTGCTCTCGGCCAACAGCGCTCCGGCGATGAAAGCTCCGAGCGAAGCCGAAAGCCCGATAGCCTCCATAATCAGCGTGATGCCGACGACCGTTAGCAGCGCCGCAGCCGTCATTGCCTCCTTGACCTTGGACAAGGCCACGACACGGAACAAAAGGTCGAGCGCGTAGCGACCCACGATGACGACCGCGGCGATCGTCCCAATCCCCCTTGCAAAAGCGATATAATCGATATGAGGCGCGAGTTGCTTCGCCGTGACTGCAAAATACGGCGCCAGCGCAATCAGCGGGATTGCCGCGAGATCCTGGAACAATAGGATGGAGAATCCGAGCCGGCCGTGCCGCGTTTGCAGTTCGCCGTTTTCCTCCATCACCTGCAACGCAAAGGCCGTCGACGACAACGCCAGCGCCGCACCGGCAAATAATGCGGGCTGCCATTGGGTATCGAAAAAGAGGGTACCGATGACGGCCAGGACAAAGCCCGTCAACAGGACCTGTGCGGTGCCCAGACCGAAAACAGCCTGCCGCATAGCCCATAGACGCTTGGGTCTGAGCTCCAGACCAATGAGGAATAACAGCAGGACGACGCCGAACTCGGCAAAATGCAAGACTTGCTCGGCATCCTGCTCAGAAAAGAGAGCCCCGGCTCCGAACGGACCGAGAAGAACGCCAGCCACGAGATAGCCAAGCACCGCTGCGATCCCGAGCCATCGCGCCAGCGGCGCTGCCAGCGCCAAGGCCGCCAGCAGAATAGCCAATTCATTAAGTGTCACTTGCATCGCTCGCCTTGTGGAAGAGAACAGGTATCGCCACGGCACGGTATGTTGCAAAACGCGATTTGCCACCCCTGCCGGCACGCATGAGTGACACGCGGAACATACAAGGAATTATGGCATGGAACGGGCTTGCTGCCGCCGCCTAAGGTAATGGCCGAACATTGTCGACCATACCGCCGGCCTCCTGCCATCCATCGGTGCCGTCCCTGTACCAATCAATGTTGGTATAGCCGTAGCTCAGGGCGCGCTTCGCCGCATTCCAGCTCATCCAGCAATTCTTCAGGCAAAAGAAAACGAGCTGTTTCGCCTTATCCCCGTGCGTAAGAGTTTCGAGATTGCGCCGGAAATAGGCGTCGCTTGCTTGCGAAAGAACCCCGTAGCCGACGTTCGGAAGCCAGACCGCATCTTCGATGGTTTGATGCGACGTTTCCCGCCACAACGTTCCCGCAGGCAAGTTGGGCGGCTTCGGGGGATGTGGGTAAACGTCAATGAAGATGGCCGATTTCGCCGACCAGATCTTCATGGCTTCGCCATCGGAGAGAACCCGAGCGCCCTTCAGCGTCAGAGGCACGGGGCTGCGATAATGATCCGTGCGGTACCCGTGGGGCTCGGCAGGGGGCTGAGCCGCGGCTTCAGATGATGTCGAGGAGATCGCGACATCGGCGGCGTGAATGCTGCCTGGTGTACCGGCTATCAGGAAAAAGCTGAGCACGATGCGGGAAACGACCAGAGCGGTAATGAAAATCGGCGAATCGGCTTGCCACCCATGCCGCTTTTTCATTTCGACATATAGCCAATTGCAAATCAGGCCGCGGTTCAATTCCCTACCATTCTCGCAATGCCGAATGGATAAGCAGGAAGAAAAGAGCACGCCTCGGAAGGCGTGCTCAAATCTCGCATATGAACTTCAGGGCGTCTTGGCCGGAGCGCCTGACTGACCCGACGTTGTCGCCGCAGCTGCAGGACTTGAAGACTCAGCTCCAAATGATCCCTGTGATGGGCGCGGCTTCGTCACCATTTCCATCGACGTGTCGTCGTCGACGAGAAGAGGCACGCCGGCATCCAAGAGCACCTTATCGATGTCGCTGCGGCGTTTGCGAATGATCTGATTCAATTGCCGCTTCCAGGCATCATCGCCGTTGCGGACCCCCATCGTGATGCGGAACGCGATCTTGATCGGGGCCTTTTCCTTCACGAGCGGAACGACAACGATGTTGTCGCCACCTTGTTTCGCCCAATACGCTGCGATCGGACCCCACAATATGCCGGCATCGATGTCGCCTTTGCGAATATCGTCGATCATGTCCTTTGCCGGATTGGAGTAGCGGCGATCGACGTTCATCGGATAGCCGTGCACATTGCCCATCAATCCGTAATACGCAACGAGATTGCCTCCCGGAGAATTCTGCTCGACGCCAATCCTCTTACCCTTGAGACGCGGATCGGCAATCGTATCGACGCCATCGAGTCCGGTCCCCTTTTTATAGAGAAGAGCGGACGTCGATCTGTAGATGGCGTTCGTGTTGAGGACGATGTCGTCCCCCTGGCCCCAGCCGATGACGAGATCGCATCGTTTTGCCGCTAGCGTCATACGAATGAAGCCCATCGACTTGGGGTACCACGTATACTTGACGGGCGCCTTGAGCTCGTCGCCGATGATGTCGGCAATTTTGTTTTCGAAGCCTTCGCCTTTTCGATCGGAGAACGGCATGTCCGCGGGATCGGCGCAGACGCGAAGCTCCTTGCGGGTTACGAGGTCGGCTCGCGGCACCTCTGCGGCATCGACCCTGCTTGCGAGTGCCGATCCCGACAAAATTCCCGCAATCGCCAACACCATGATTGGCGCAGTCGAGAATACGTTTCTGAGCGCTTGTTTCCTCACGTCGATACCTTTTTGCTTGTTTCGATGTGGTTTCTGAATCCCATACGGCGAGGGGGCACGCCGCGGATATACGACCTGCCCCCCAGAATAACTTCGCCGATGGAGATATTGGACGTCTTCCGCCACGCCGAGAGCGGAAGACGCATCAATATTTAGTGAGGTACAAAAAACCTGACCTCAACCGGTGCAATCGTCGTTTGCTTTACGTGCCTCGTCCGAGATGTCTTCACGACCGTTGGGGCGGCCCGGAGGCATCGCGTCGGTAGAACGAGCTTTGATGTACGTATAGATGTCGTCGATGTAGCACATGATGTTTCTATCTTCGCCGAACGACGGCATCACGAACATCGTGCCACCCTTGTTCTCCTTCTTGCCGCCCGAGACGGTTGCGATGAAGGTGCTGTAGTCCATCGTCTTCAACGAATCCTTGAGAGCCGGCGCAAACGAGCTGCCGAGTGCGTTCGGACCGTGACAGACGTGGCAAGCATCGTGATAGCGGCGGAACCCCTGCCACGTGCCCCAGTCCACCATATACTTTTTCGTGACGACGTACTGAGGATCACCATCCTTGTTGCGATAGCGGATGCCGTCGAATTGATAACCTTGCTGCTTTGCCAATTCCGATACGGGATCAGGCGGTGATGTGCGATCTGCGATGTCCTTGGGCTCCGTTGATGCCGCGTCGTCTGCGACGGATGGCGCGGCGACTGACGCCACGGCAGCGGCGCAGGACAACACTGCCACCACGAGTTTTTTGCTGAACTGGTTCACGAGTTTCCTCTTGTCATTTGTCTGTCGAACATGCTCGGCCGTCATTCGACCGCCTCCGCAGTTCTGGTATTCCAATTTATGCCCTACGCTCAAGTGACAACTTGTAAGCCATGCCACGACATGGCGGCGCAGTTGAGCGCGTGAATTCCTAGCTAACCCCTTGGCTCGATCGTTGGGCGCATGCGCCAGAGCTTCTTAGGGACGCCACGTATTACCGCAAAAACGGCAAAAAAAGCCGGCGCGGGTTTCCCCACGCCGGCTCTCAGTTCTGTTTCACGCCTATGGGAGCGCGAAGACGGTGAGCGAACCACCAAGGTTGGTGTACTGCTTGAGGCCAGCGTAGCCACCAACAGCACCCAGACCATCGGTCGGGTTCGTCAAGCCAGCAGCGAGACCGATACCGGCCCAGCCGCCAACGCCCGAGAACACTGCAACGTACTGCTTACCACCATGCTCGTAAGTCATAGCGTTGCCGATGATGCCCGACGGCGTCTTGAACTTATACAGTTCCTTGCCGGTCTTCTGGTCGACGGCTTTGAAGTAGCCTTCGAGCGTGCCGTAGAAGGCAACGCCGCCGGCTGTCGTCAGAGCACCTGACCAGACCGAGAACTGCTCAGGCTTCGACCAGACGATCTTGCCCTTCGCACCGTCCCAGGCGATGAAGTTACCCATACCGCCGTGGCTGTCCGGAGCCGGGTACATGGAGAGCGTGGCGCCAACGTAGGGCTGACCAGCCGTGTACGAGACCTTAACTGGCTCGTAGTCCATGCAGACGTGGTTCGTCGGAACGTAGAACAGGCCAGTCAGCTTCGAGTAGGAAGCAGGCTGTT
>JAICLG010000090.1 GCA_025927515.1 Hyphomicrobium sp. | reverse complement strand
GATTGGAGACGAAATCGGGATGGTGCGGACGGAGGGACTCGAACCCTCACGACGTTACCGTCTCAGGATTTTAAGTCCTGTGTGTCTACCGGTTCCACCACGTCCGCATCGACGGCCCTTATGCCGGGTCAGGATCGCGAGCGCAACACGGCGGCCACAGTAAATGGCGGATACTTCTTTGCTTTCGGGAACCCAGGTCAGCGACCAAGCGGAAAATCAAGTCCGGCTTTCACCGGGGGCCGGTGCGGGCGTCGGCGCGGGGGCGATGTTGTACGTCTCTCGCGCCTTCTTCATCAGCGCCAAAAGCTCATCTGGATTGTCGACGTTGAGCGAATGGGGATACTTCGGATCAGAGCCGACGAGCTTGTCAGAGACATTGCCGTCGGAGTCTATGAATAGCGTGCGCGGCACATAGGTGCCGTCGGGCGAGAATGCCCCATTAATTTGTTTTTCGGCGTCGGCATCGACGAGAATCATGACGAAATCACGCGAGGCAGCGACCACCGCCGGATCCTTGAAAACCGCGCGGAAGCGTTTGCACGCCGAGCACCACGTCGCGTGAAAGACCATGATGACCGGGCGGCCGGTCTGAGAGGATTCATAAATTCCGGAGCGGACGTCGCGCCAACTAATCTCGGCTCCGTTCCACTCAGCTGCATGGTCTGGCGTGCGCGCCGATGCTGTCAGAGGGGCGGCAAGCAAAAGGCAAACGGCACAAACGATCGAGCGAAGCATGCTTCCGGTCTCCGTCTTTCGGGCGCTCGTTTTGTCCCGCTTTTAAGAGGCAAAGACAAGACGGGATAAGCGTCCGCGGATTAACGCGTCGTAACCTTTCATGGCGTTATCCGGCCGTGGCCTAGGCCGAAAGCCTGTTTTGATAGGCCTGCAGATGCACGTAAGCGATGCCGAGCAAAGGCGTTTGCATCCCGCGCTCTCGGCCGCGGCGGATGAGATCGCCGACGATATGATCCGCTTCAATCCGATTGCCCCGGTCTATGTCACGCCGCATCGACGCGGAGATGTTCGACTTCGGATCCGTTAACGTCTGACGGGCGCCGGACTCGGCAGCGGGCCTCGGAGGGTGGCCGCTGGCTTTCGCGACGGCGCAGCATTCATCCAGCATGCCCGAGATCAGTTGCTCGCCACCCTCTGCACGAACGATTTCGCCGATCGAGGCCCGCATGAGGCACGTCGATCCGGCCAGCGTCGCGAGCAGAACCCATTTCTCCCACATCGCGCCAATGATGTTTTCGGAATTGCGAGCATCAAAGCCGCCGCGCGTGAGCTCCTGGTGGATGAGGCTTGCGCTTTCTTTTTGCGCCGGGCTTCTGGCGCCGAACGTCAGTGAAGCGAACGGGCTGAAGCGGCGGATTTTACCATCCGCGTCGAGCACAACGCTAATGTGGCAGGTTCCACCCAAGACGTGCGGCTGCCCGAACGCCGCATCGAGATCATCGAGGTGGCTCATTCCATTGAGCAACGGCAGGATCAGCGTCTTTTCGCCGACCGCCGGACGAATCGTGTCGATCGCATCGGCCAGATCATAGGCCTTCGCGCTGATGATGACGACATCGAAGGGCGACGAGATTTCATCGCGGGTTATGGCGTTGACAGCGGTCGCGACGTTTCCTGCGGGGCTTTCGATTTTCAGACCGTCCCGCGCAAGCTGTTCGCGGCGTTTTGGCCTGACGAGAAAGGTCACATCAACGCCCGCGTTCGCCAGGAGACCGCCGAAGTATCCGCCGGTGGCACCCGCGCCGAGAATCAAAATTCGCACGGCCTAACCTCTTCAATATTGTCCTTATTGAAAGTTCCTAATCCGAACAATCGGCAGCTGCCAGTTTCATTTTGGCCGCGGAGCCCACGCGTCTGTCCGATCCGTCATGTTTTTCACGGAACGAACGATTTTGCGCACGGTGAGTTGTTTGGCGATCCGGACGCTCGCTTCCTATTTCAAGGCAAGAGCAGGATGGGTTCGCTGCTCACCGAATTCAGGAAGATGGAGTTTAAAAATGATCCGCACCTTCGCAATCGGCAGCCTTGCCACCATTGCTTTCGCTTTTCCCGCGATGGCCGCGACAACATCAATCAGTCCGACAAAGGACACGGCGATCGAACACGTGCTGAATAACGTAGCGATGGGCCAGCAGATCCGGAAGCAGCTCATGGTGCAGGGCTTCACCCATGTTTCGATATTGACGCACTCCGCGCCCGGCCGCTGGGAAGGAACGGCGATGAAGAACGGCAACCTCGTGCCGGTCGCCGTGCTGTTTCCGCCAGCTCCACAGGCGAAAACGGCAATCGACTAATTCGATTGCAAGAGCTCCAAGTGCGACGGCCACGCTCTAATTTCCGGCCGTCGCAACTCGGCGTCTGCCCTTCACGAGCAGGCGCCGCTTTTCTAAGCTTTCTTCTCAGGCGCAACGATGCGAATCGAGAGTTCGCGCAACTGCTTCGGTGAGACTTCGCTTGGCGCACCCATCAGCAGATCGTTGGCTTGCTGGTTCATCGGGAAAAGCGCGACCTCTCGGACCGTGTTGCCACCGGTCAGCAACATGACGATGCGTTCGATGCCCGCTGCCATACCGCCATGCGGTGGGGCGCCGTACTGAAATGCGCGAAACAATCCGCCAAAGCGCTGTTCGACGACGTCCGGACCGAGACCGGCGATGCCAAATGCCTTGATCATCACATCGGGCTTGTGATTGCGAATGCCGCCCGAGGCGATTTCATAGCCGTTGCAAACGATGTCGTATTGGTACGCTTTGAGCTTCAGCCGATCTTCCGTCGTGGTTGCTGCCTCGAGGGCGTCGCCTCCGCCTTGCGGCATCGAGAACGGGTTGTGCGAGAAGTCGATGCGCTTCTCGTCTTCGTTCCACTCGTAGAATGGGAAATCGACGATCCAGGCGAGCGCAAACTGATCTTCGTTGATGAGCTTCAGCTCCTGGCCGACGCGATCGCGCGCGAGGCCTGCAAACTTATAGAAGTTCGCCGGATTGCCAGCCGTGAAGAACACGGCATCGCCGTCCTTCAATGCGAGCTGAGATTTGATGGCGGTCGCGCGTTCCGGCCCGATATTTTTCGCAACCGGTCCGGCGCCGCCTTCTTCGCCCTCGCGCCAGAAGATGTAACCGAGGCCAGGCTGACCTTCACCCTGCGCCCAAGAATTCATCCGATCGCAAAACGCGCGCGAGCCTCCCGTCGGCGCGGGGATCGCCCACACGCGCACCTTTGGGTCCTTCTCGATCATACCGGCGAAGACTTTGAAACCCGAGCCGCGGAAATGCTCGGTGACATCCTGCATTTCGATCGGGTTACGGAGGTCCGGCTTGTCGGACCCGTACTTCGCGATGGCCGTATCGTATGGAATGCGTGGCCAGCTTTTCGTCACCGGCTTGCCGCCAGCAAACTCCTCAAAGAGGCTCGTGATTACCGGCTCCATCGTCGCGAATACGTCCTCCTGCTCGACGAAGCTCATTTCGACGTCGAGTTGGTAGAATTCACCGGGGAGACGGTCGGCACGCGGATCTTCGTCGCGGAAGCAGGGCGCAATCTGAAAATACCGGTCGAAGCCCGAGACCATCAGCAATTGCTTATACTGCTGCGGTGCCTGCGGCAGGGCGTAGAATTTGCCGGCATGAATTCGACTCGGCACGAGGAAGTCGCGCGCGCCTTCGGGACTCGAAGCGGTCAAGATCGGCGTCGGGAACTCGTTGAAACCAGCATCGTGCATCCGTCGGCGAATGGAGCGCGTAATCTCGAGTCGCTTCATGATAATGCCGTGCAGCGTCTCACGGCGAAGATCGAGGAAGCGATACTGCAAGCGCAGATCTTCCGGGTATTCGGGCTCGCCGAAGACCGGCACCGGTAGTTCCTTTGCCGCCGAAAGGACTTCGATCTCGGTCGCGTAAAGCTCGATCTCGCCCGTTGGAAGCTCAGCGTTAACCGTACCTTCGGGACGATCGCGCACCTTGCCGTCGACGCGGATGACCCATTCCGAACGCACGGTCTCGGCCGTCTTGAATGCGGGGCTGTCTGGATCGGCAACGACCTGCGTTACGCCATAGTGGTCGCGCAAATCGATGAACAGTACGCCGCCGTGGTCGCGGACGCGGTGCACCCAGCCCGAGAGCCGCACATGCGCGCCGACATCGCTTTTGCGAAGGGCGCCAGCCGTGTGCGAGCGATAACGATGCAGTTTAGCCTCGGCCATGGCCGGAAAACCCTTTGCTCGATGTGGGTGGAAATCGCCGCGGAAAAGCGCACGGGGACGGTCGAAAGTCAAGGTTCCGCCAATCCGCCCGGAGGGCGGATTGCAGACCCCACCAGGGGCGGCAGGCGGCCCTTATAGCCGGATGAGAGCAATTCGGCCTGCTCTCTAGCGTGGCCACGAATCGCGTGCAGATTGAGCCGCGACCAAGCTGATGGCGACAACGGAAAATCATTACGCTATAGGCGTGCCTCAATGCAGACTATTACAACCACAGCGGAGCTGACCGCACTTTGCGAAACGCTCGCCCGAAGTGATTATGTCGCCGTCGACACGGAATTTCTGCGCGAGCAGACGTTCTGGCCCTTGCTGTGCCTCATTCAACTGGCGGGGCCGGAGGCGGAGGCGATTGTCGACCCGCTAGCGCCGGGAATCGATCTCGCGCCCTTCTACCGGCTGATGGCCGACACCTCGACGGTCAAGGTTTTCCATGCCGCTCGGCAGGACATCGAAATCATATTTCTCAAGGCCGGCATCGTGCCGGCGCCGGTCGTCGATACCCAGGTCGCGGCGATGGTCTGCGGCTTCGGCGACAGCATCAGCTATGTGAACCTGGTAAAAAAGACGACGGGCACGGACCTCGATAAGAGTTCGCGGTTTACCGATTGGAGCCGTCGGCCGCTTTCGTCGAAGCAGCTGGATTACGCGCTTGCCGATGTGACCTATCTGCGGAACGTCTACCTCTATCTGAAGGACATGCTCGAGAAGACGGAACGAACACCGTGGCTGCAGGAAGAGATGGCTATCCTCATCAATCCCGCCACCTACGACACCTCGCCCGAGAACGCCTGGCAACGGCTTAAATTGAGGGTCAAAGGTCGAAAATCGCTCGCCGTCCTCCTTGAACTCGCGGCGTGGCGGGAACGGCTAGCCCAGTCTCTCGATGTGCCCCGCGGCCGGGTTCTTCGCGATGACGCGCTCTATGATATCGCCAATCAGATCCCGGCGAGCGCGGAAGCCCTTGGGCAATTGCGGACGCTCTCCGACGGGTTTGCCCGGTCCCAGCGCGCAAAAGAAATCCTGGAAGCGGTCAAAGTCGGGCTGGCGCGCGATCCGAAGACGCTGCCCAAGATCGAACGCAATGAAGCCCTCTCCGCCGAAGCGAGCGCCACGCTGGAACTCTTGAAAGTGCTCTTGAAGGCGGCCGCCGCTGAGCACGGCGTTGCGCCGCGCATCATCGCCGACAGCGAAGACCTCGAACAGCTTGCGACGTCCGACGAGGCGGATATCCTGGCCTTGCAGGGCTGGCGGCGGGCCCTGTTCGGAGAAGCCGCGCTCAAGCTCAAGCGGGGCGAACTGGCGCTGACGCTCGTGAAAGGTGAGGTCCGAGCCATCCCCGCCGCGCGGCCGGACTGAGGTCCTCCTAGCGGCGGCCAGGGTCGTACCCGTGCTTCTGCCGCCATTCCGAAAAGAAGTAGGACAAGCTCTCGTCGATATCGTGCGGCAGCACGATCTTGACCGTGACCAGCTGATCTCCAACGCCCGATTTCGTTCGCACGCCTTTGCCTTTGAGGCGAAACGTTTTGCCGGAACTCGTGCCTTTGGGAAGCGTGAGTTGCACACGCCCGCTCGGCGTTGGAACTTCGACACGGCCGCCGAGCACCGCTTCGTCGATCGTTATGGGCAGCTCAAGAAGGATATCGTTGTCTTCGCGTCTATAGTCGGCATGAGGCCGCACTTTGATTTCGACCAAGGCGTCGCCTGGCTCCTGTCCGTGCGATCCCTGCGTGCCTTTGCCCTTGAGGCGCAGCACCTGGCCATCCGTTACGCCTTCGGGCACTGCAAGATCCAGCACGCCGCCATCGGGAAGCGTGACGCGCTTTTTTGCGCCGAGCACGGCTTCGAGAAAATCGACCTCAAGCGAGTATCGCAGATCCTGCCCGCGCGCTGCAAAGCCATAGCTCTCGCGACGACCGCCCGACCCACCGAAAACGTCGGAAAAGATATCGGAAAAGCTGAAATCCTCGAAGCCGCCTCCTGCCGCCCCACGGGCTGCCTGCGCCCCGCGGCGGCCCGCGCCCGCACCGGCGTGTCCCCAAAAGGGCCGTCGAGGGTCGCCCTTGGCATCGATTTCCCCGGCGTCGTACTGGCGGCGTTTTTCAGGGTCACTCAGAATATCGTTCGCGGCGGTGATTTTTTTGAAGCGTTCCGCTGCGCTGCTATTACCGGGATTGACATCCGGATGGCTGGCCTTCGCCAATTTGCGAAATGCACTGCGGATTTCCTCGTCTGTCGCGCGCCGTGAGACGCCCAAGATGTCGTAGAGGTCTTCCGCCATGGAGGCTGTCTTTGTCCTGCGAGCTTGTGCCTGCACTCTATCAGAATTTCTTACGTCACAAGCGAGGCGTACTGCCTCTTTTACCCGCTTATCCTAATTTTTGCTTTTTTACCCAGGAGGTCGGCCAGAACGTCGAAGCGGCGACGCAATCTCTCGCCGTAGAGGGCGGCATAGGCCGGAGGAATGGTCAAAACGAGGGTTCCGTTTTCGTACGCCAATGGCGTCTGGTCGATTATGCCAGCTTGGCCGATCGAGAGCATATGAGCCACCCGGAGCGCCGCCCCAAGGATGCGAGCACGGCGTTGAACCCGCTTGCTGACGAGGCTTCGCAGCCGTTCCGAAAGCTGGTCGCCGTTGCCGTCGGACGTCTCATGCCGGTGGAAAACGGAAAGCGCTAAAAAGATACGGCCCTGGTGGTCGACGCCCCCAAGGCCGGCATGTGCGACGGTATTGAGGCTTTGCTCGCCACGGTAGTCCGGATGCGCACGCCAGCCGACGTCGGACAGGAGGCATGCAGCGTGGCGAAGACGGCGTTCGGCGGGTGTTTCCTCAAGTGCCGGATCGCCAAAGAGGAGGTCCGTCCACCGGCAAAGCTCCCAGGCGCACTCGACCGAGCGAGAGCGCAAAGCCGCGTAGTCCTCGCAGAAGCTCATGAGCGGATCGCGCGCTTGCTCGTGCGGCGGCAATAGCCCGTAGATCAAACCCTCTCGGATGCCGAACACGGAAAAGACGATCTGGCGGGGCTGCATGTGCTTGATAAGACGTTCAAGCACCAATGCTCCGAATGGCAATAGCTCGCGCCGTGCCCGCGCAATTCCCGCCATGCCCGGAATGTCTGATGGCTTCTTCGCCTTGCGAAACTGCTCGCAGAGATCGAGGGCCTCGCGAGCGGACAGCGTGTAGCCCTGCATCACCCGCAAGGGGTAGCGGATTTGATCCATGTGCAGTTTTGCAAGCGACCGCCACGTTCCGCCGACGGCGTAGAACGTGCGCCCTTGGCCATTGGTGAGCCACTTCAGGCTCTCCAGCGTTCCATCGATAATATCGATCGCGCGCTCGATCTTGTTGCCGGTCGTGTCGATGAGCCGAAGCCCGCCGAGCGGCAAGGACGCCGCTTCGTTGAGACGATCTCGCGCAAGGTCGACGAGTTCAAGGCTGCCGCCACCGAGGTCGCCGGCGATGCCATCATCATCGACGAAGCCCATCATGATGCCCTGGGCTGCGAGCCGTGCTTCCTTATCGCCGGACAACACCTCTACCGCGTCCCCCAAAATACGCTCGGCGCTCTCGATGAAGTCGTGTCCATCGCGAGCGTCGCGTACGGCGGCGGTGGCGATCACTCGTATATTCTTGACGCTTAGAATGTGGGTGATGACGCGAAAGCGAGCCAGCGCCGCCAGAGCGCGCTCGACGGCCTCTTTCCCGAGATTTCCTGTCGTTGCGACCGACCGGCCGAGTCCGCAGAGTATCTTTTCGTTGAATACCGGGGTCGGAGCGCGAACGGCGCCTTCATAGACAACGAGGCGCACGGAGTTCGAGCCGATATCGATGATGCCGATCGGCTCCATTTCCGCGGTGCGCTCATTGGCACCCGAGATTTCCTTCCAACGCGTCAAGGTGAGGTCCCGCCCTAGCCCGGCTTGCGAAAGCGCTGCGGAAAACTCTCCTTGAGGGACTGTCCGCGGCCTGAAAGCGAAGGATTGGTCATGAAGTACTTATGCGCGTTGAAGACTTCTTCTCCAGGGCCGGGCTGTATCCGGGTCGCGCTACCATCGGGATTTATCCGCCAGCTCTGCTGATTGTCTCTCAAATTCGCAACCATGATCTGATTGAGCACCTGCTCGTGCACCGTCGGGTTCTTGACCGGCGCCATGGCCTCGACACGCCTGTCGAGATTGCGTGGCATCATATCGGCCGAGCTGATGTAGACGGCCGCATCAGGGGAAGGCAAGGGTTGCCCATTGGCGAAGCAGTAAATGCGCGCGTGCTCCAGGAAACGCCCGACGATGCTTTTTACGCGGATGTTGCTTGAAAGACCCGGAATACCCGGCCGGAGGCAGCAGACGCCCCTCACGACAAGATCAATCGGCACGCCCGCGGCGCTTGCGTCATAAAGCGCGGAGATGATCTGCGCATCGACGAGTGCGTTCATTTTCCACCAGATGCCGCATGGCTTGCCGGCTTTGGCGTTTCTGATCTCCTCCGCAATGTGTGTCATAATCCGGTTGCGGATGCCGTGTGGGCTCGCAGCCATGCATTCAAGCTCGATGGGTTCACCGTAGCCCGTGACGAAGTTCAATATGCGCGTGATATCGCGGGCGATCGTCGGGTCGGTGGTGAAAAGAGAAAGATCGGTGTAAACGCGCGCTGTCTGCGGGTGATAATTCCCCGTACCGATATGGCAGTACGTCGTCAGCTCGCTGCCTTCACGCCGGACAATGAGCCCGAGCTTGGCGTGCGTCTTGAGTTCCGTAAAACCATAGACGACGTGAACCCCTGCACTTTCGAGGTCGCGCGCCCACCGGATATTCGCCGCTTCGTCGAAACGCGCCTTCAACTCGACGACGGCCGTGACGGACTTGCCCGCCTCTACCGCTTCCTTGAGCGCTTGAATGATCGGGCTATCGCGCGACGTTCTGTAAAGCGTCCATTTGATCGCCATGACGTTCGGATCGGCAACGGCCTGGCGCAAATACTGAACGACGACGTCGAAACTTTCATAAGGGTGGTGGACGACGATATCTTTCTTGCGCACGGCGGCGAAGCAGTCGCCGCTGAATTCCCGAATGCGTTCCGGAAAGCGTATCGGAAACGGCTTGAACATGAGATCCGGGCGATCGGCGACGATCAGTTGCGAGGTATCGGCGAGCGCGAGAATGCCGTCCTTGACGAATACGCTTTCATCCCGGACTTCGAGTTCTTCGATGACGAATTTTTGCAGTCGCACAGGCAAGCGCGTCTCGATTTCGAGGCGGATCACGTTGCCACGGCGACGGCGCTTCAGCTGGCTTTCATAGGAGCGGACGAGATCTTCGGCTTCTTCCTGAAGCTCGATATCGCTGTCACGGAGGACGCGAAACGCTCCCTGGCTCTTGATGTCGAAGCCCGAGAATAATTCGCCGATGAAAAGCCCGATGGCGCTTTCAAGTCGGACAAAACGGATTTCTTTCGGCCTTGCCGGATTGGCTTCGAGGCGAATGAACCGTTCAAGCTGTCCCGGTATGGGGATCAGACCGTTCATCGCTTTGCCGTCCGACGGCCGGACCAGCTCGACGACGATCGTCATCGCCTTGTTGGGCACAAACGGAAACGGATGCGCAGGATCGACCGCAATCGGCGTCAGAATTGGAAAAATGTGCGTCAGGAAGAGTTTTTCAAGCCAATCTCGCTCAGGGGCATCGAGCTCGTCGGCCTGCAATACCGAGAGGCCCGCCACGGCGAGATCTTTCTTGATCGACTGCCAGAGGGCCTGCTCGTCAGCCACGAGCTTGGCGGCAAATTTATTAATTGCAGCGAGCTGCTGCATCGGCGTCGAGCCATCCTGAGATAACGTCGTAATGCCGGCGCGGACCTGGCCGTACACGCCCGCCGCTCGGACCATGTAGAATTCATCGAGATTTGCTGCGGCAATCGACAGGAAGCGCAAACGCTCAAGCGTTGGGTGCTGCTGATTGGCAGCTTCCTCCAGAACGCGGCGATTGAATTGCAGCCAGGACAGCTCGCGATTGTAAAAGCGATCGGGTCCTTGTGGGACCTCTTGAATATTCGTTTTGGCGGTTCTGCTTTTTGCCGTTGCCATAATCGGGGTGGGCTCCGAAAATCGACCACTCATTCAATCTGCGAGCTTACACTTAAATTGCTCCGCGACCACAAGACAGCGGCGCTTTGCTCAATAACCCAGGACGTCGAGCGCCGTTGCCGCGATTGCCCGGGTGACGCGACGTTGACGCACGAGAGCCTGACGGTCCGCCTCGGTGACGAACCGTTCTGCCGCGGACATCGATCGTTCCATTCGAACGAGAACATAATCGATGACGTGAGGTTCGACACTCAATTGGCGATCTGCGAACAGCTTTACCAAAACGGCACGCAACAGCGCGTCGTCAGGGGTTTCGATCGAAGCCATGGGTAGGGCCTTCAGCCGCGAGCGCAAGTCGGGTAGGCCGACGCAGAGATCGCCCGGCGCGGTATCGGTG